>CAYSZS010000004.1:36859-50591 GCA_964435575.1 uncultured Gammaproteobacteria bacterium
CAAGTGTCAAAAGTGTCAGTTTCCTGTAAAAATTGACCCTTTGGTTTTTTGGTTGCAATTACATATTTTGCTGATTGGGGAGCGATAAGGGTTTGTAAACCTTTTTCAATTTCAGCAAATGAATATTTTTCAGAAAGTTTTCCGATTTCTCCGCTTACTGTTTTTCTCTTGTTATTTAAGAATGTTATTAAAAGATTTTTGTTCTCGTCAATATTGTACCAGGCCGGGATCCTGATTCCCCAAACAACTTGTCTTGAAATTGGCCAATCTAACATGGACTCCATCCAGCGATGGTATTTACTTTCTTGCCATTTCGGATAAATTTTTACAACACCTTCTTTGACGGCTTGATGAGCCGGCTCTTTGAGCTTTTTTACCTTGACAAACCAATTGGGAAGAATAGTTGGTTCAATATCGTGTCCGCCTTTATAACAAACGGCAACCGTATGGGTGTAATTCCCGTCAATTTTTTCAAGAAGTCCTTTTTTCCTTAGATCCTCGACGATAATTTTTCTTGCAACTGTGACGGTTAATCCCGCGTATTTACCTGCATTCTCATTTAACTTTCCGTCAAGACCAATCACGGGTTTTATTTCCAGGTTATGTCTAAGACCCGCTTCATAATCGTTTTTATCGTGGGCAGGTGTTACCTTGACCACTCCTGTTCCAAACTTAGGATCAACAAATATATCCGCAATGACTTTTAATTTAAATTTACCCAGAAGTCCTTCCACTTCGATTTCTTTCCCGATATACTGCTTGTACCTTTTATCATTTGGATGAACTGCGACGGCAGTATCGCCAAATTTTGTTTCGGGCCGTACGGTTGCCAAGCTAAAAGGTCCGTATTTCAGGAAGTAGAGTGGATCCTTTCTTTCTTTATGTCTTACCTCCAGGTCGGCAAAAGTAGTTCCGCAGATTGGACAGTAGTTGACCATGTAATCGTCACGATAGACTAATTCGTCTTTATGTAATTTCTCAAAAGTGTTGATTACCGTTTCAATAACATCAGGGTCAAGGGTAAATTTATAGCGGCTCCAGTCAACGCTGGCACCCATATTTCTTATTTGCTCTTCAATTAATCCTTTATTTTCCAAAACAAATCCTTCGATTTTTTCATAAAGAGTATTTCTGTCAAAATCAAAACGGGACTTTCCTTTGGCTTTAAGTTCCCGCTCAAATGTAATTTGAGTCTCAAAACCAGCATGGTCGGTACCGGGGAGCCAAAGAGCAGAATACCCTTGCATCCTTTTCCAACGGATTAGAAGATCTTCAATTGCAATCATCAATACATTCCCTGTATGCATTTTACCGCTTGCATTCGGCGGGGGAAGGACAATAGTGTATGATTTTTTCTTCTTGTCTATCTTTGGAGTAAAAGAACCCGATTTTTCCCAATGGGAGTAAATTTTCCTCTCGTATTTACGATGATCGTAAGTTTTCTCCATGCCTGAATTATACTAGCATCTTATTCCCAAGGAAATCGTTTGTCGACTTTTGCTCTTGGAACTCTTTCGACTTTGTCTAAATCGTTAGGGTTGAGGAACCGTTTTCGTCCAAATTTAAAATAAGCAGCAACCCCAATCATTGCGGCATTGTCGGTGCAAAGTTTTTTAGAGTAGGGGAGGTACAATGCTATACCTCCCTTTCGGCAAATACTTCTTATTCTCCTTCTTAATTCTATATTTGCGGAAACTCCGCCGCCGAACCAAAATTCATTGACAGGATAAATCTCGACTACTTTTTTTATCATTCTTTCAACATGTTGAAACGCGACATTTTGATAGGAAGCGGCTAAGTTTTGGATTTTTTCTTTTGTAAGCGGTTTTTCCTTTTCCACCAGTTTATAGAAAGCGGTTTTTAGACCTGAATAACTAAATTTAAGTTTGTCTTCTTGTCCTATCATCGGAATTGGTAGGGGATAGAAATTTGGATCTCCATCTTTGGATATTTTTTCTAAAACTGCACCTCCAGGATATCCAAGACCTAACATCCTAGCAGCCTTATCCAAAGCTTCGCCAAGCGCATCATCTGAGGTTTGAGCAATAATCTTATACTTTCCGATTTCCTCTACTAATATCAGCTGTGTGGTGCCTCCTGAAGCAATAAGGGAAAGGACAGGAAAGATTAGAGATTGGTGACTAGTGATTAGTTTTTTGTTTTTCAGTTTTTCAGTTTTTAAGTTCTTTGGTTCTGCCAGAACGCTTAAAACATGACCCTCTACATGATTTACTGCGATAAGAGGCTTTTTATATTCTTTTGCCAATTTCTTTGCGGCCTTTATTCCAACTTCGAGAGCGATTGCCAGTCCGGGTCCCAACGTAACAGCCACAGCATCAATTCCAACTAGTGCCTTATTTATTACCCAATCAATGCGTTCTTCGTGAGCGCGTTTAGCTAGAGATGGATAAATACCCCCGAATTTTGCGTGCATTGAAGCCTGCGACCAAATGACATTTGAGAGGACTTTTGTTCCTTCAGTTACGGCTGCCGTGGTTTCATCGCATGATGTGTCGATTGAAAGTATTTTCATATATGACTTATGAGACTAATAAGACTTATATTAGATAACTCCCCAGGAAATAAATCTCTCGCTTTCGCCTTTACCATACCTTATTTTTACCCAGATGATGATTGCTTCCTCATTGTATTTCCGAATTTCGTCAGCGACGCGATCAGCCCACTCGACAGCGATGACGGATTTATCGGTAATTTTTTTTGAGAATTCCAGTTCAACTAACTCACTGTCTGATGACATTCTCCAGGCGTCAATATGAATAAGTTTGTAGTCTGTAGTAGGTAGTCTGTAGTCTAACTCAAGGTCGTAAGTTGGCGAGACGACTTCTTCTTTAACCCCCATTGCTTTTGCCAATCCTTTTGTAAAGACCGTTTTTCCGGCACCCATTGGTCCTTGCAAAGCAAAAACGATTGCTCTTTTGCCTTTATACTTTTCGTACTTTTGCCAGAGTTCTTTGCCAGTATTTTGCGTTGCCTCATCGCTTCTTGATAAAACCTCGACCTTATTTTTAAGTTTTATTTCTCCTTGACGAAGAACTGCCGGATCATCAAGTGTTGTATCTATGACGGTAGAAGCTTCATTGAAAGGAATTTCTCCTACGTCGACGGTGAGATCAATAAATCCTCTTTGTTTTTTCGATAAGTATTTGAAAAGGCTTGATATTTTGAAAGGCCGTGGTTGGTAACTAGTATTAGCAGAGGTCGTTGTTATCGGTTTTCCAAGTTTTTCGATAACGTCTATTGTTAGTTTATGATCGGTTACAAATATTCCCAACGTGCCGACTTCAGATTCTATTCCGGTAGCAACTTTATGTTTTCCTTGGCAGACGATTGTGATTGGTCCCGGGTAAAATGTTTTATACAAATTTTCGGCGGTTTCATTCATTTCTACATACTTTTTCATCATTTCTAAATCGGTTGTTCCCACAGAAAAAGGTTTGCCAAACGGTCGGTTTTTATATTTAACTAATTTTTTGACTGCGTGCTCGTTTGTTGCGTCAACTGCCGCGATGTAGACCGTTTCAGTTGGCATGATTACCAGACCTCCGTTTTTCAAAACGTCGACAATTTTTTCCAAATTTCCAGTTTTTATTATTTCCATAAGTTTAAGACGAGAATTTTATCACAAACCTTTCTTAAGTTATAATACACTTGGATGGTAAGCGACATCGACTCTCAAAAAATTCAAAAGAAAATAAATCTTTATGGGTCCGATCTAGTAGATTTTTGTAGGGATCTAGTTAAAATACCTTCTGTCAATGGATTGGACAAGGAAAAGCATATCGCCGCACTAGTTATTAAAAAAGCACGGAATCTAAATCTGCCTGCCCGCTTAATTGCTTTAGACAAAGATAGACCCAATGTTTTTATTGGCACAAATTATTCTCATAAGAAGGGATTGTTGTTTGCCGCGCATTTAGATACAGCTCCAGTAGGAAATATAAGTTTATGGAAACACAAACCCTTTGCCGGAGAGATTGAGGGCGGCAAGTTGTATGGACGCGGTGCGGTTGATTGTAAAGGAGGTATTGCATTATCTGTCTATACACTTAAAATCTTATCCGATTTGGGTTACGAGGATTATGCTAAATTTGTAGCTGCGTCTGATGAGGAGATTGGAGCAGATTCTCCTTTGGGTAGTAAATTTTTGTTAAAGAATGGACTTAACGCAGAAGCTGCAATTTATACTTACTTTGGCTTGGACGCGATTAAAATTGGTCATAGGGGATTGGTAAAGATTTCCATCGAGGTATTAGGTGAAGCAGTGCATGCAGGTTCTAAATCTTGGCAGCTGGGGAAGAAAGGTGCAAATGCGATAACAGCCACAGCCGACTTCTTACAAAATTTGGATAAGTTTCGTTTTAAAGCTAAGCATAATAAAGACTTTCCGGGTTATGGTTTTAAACAAACACCAATTTATATTGAGGGAGGTTCCAGTATTGGAATAGTGCCTGATAGAGTGGAAATGATAATCGACGCAAGATTTCTACCTGATCAAGATAGAAATGTTTACATAAAAGAAATTGAGGAATTAGCAAAAAGAAAATCTAAAAACAAAATACTTATTAAAACCAAGACAATAAAGAATGTTCCTGGATCAGTAATTTCGAGAAATGAAAAAATAGTAAAGATTTTACAATCCTTATCTAAAGACTTATTGAATATAAAACCGGCGGTTGAAGGAGCAGGACCTATCAACGAAGCCTACCTGTTTAATAATGCGGGTATACCTACTGTATGTGGTTTTGGTGTGGAAGGCGAGGGAGCTCACTCATCGGACGAGTATTTAGAGATAGACTCTTTACCTAAAATTTTAGAGGTTTATGTTAGGGCTGCTATCGAGCTTAGATCTCAAAGGCCTGGCATTTAAAACGCACTTCGAAACACCAGCAATTTCTTTAATAATCATATTTTCTTAGACAAAAGCTGTAGTGACGTGAAACGTCTTATAGTATTTGGGAATTTTTTGGAAGCAGACTATTTCCCCTTTTTAATTTCAAGAAATTCCTTTTTTGTCTTTATATAAATAATTCCCAGTGTCAATAATAAAATACCCCAGGACAAAATTCCCAATTTTGCCAGACCGCTCTCGAGCTGTCCTCTTTCGCTTCCCGCAAGATATCCCACAGTAACAAGGAGTGAGTTCCATGTTAAAGATGCAGCCGTTGCGTAAAACATAAATTTAAAGAACCTATATTTTTGAGAACCCGCGACGTAGGCTATCCAAAAACGGGTGATGTTTGCGAGAAGAGATGTTGTGAGTATTATAGGTCCGTGATTTTCCAAGAGCCTTTTCGCTAGCTCAAAATATTTCTGTTGATGAAATTTTTTGGCGAGAGAAAAGCCTGTTTTTCGGCCAAGAACATATGCGATTAGGAATGTGGTTAGCATCCCCAATGTCCCTGAAAGGATTACTCCCGCAAGATTTAACTTATTTCCATAAGAAAAAAAGCCGCCAAGCGCCACGACAAAACCTCCCGGAATTGTAAATCCCATAGGGGACGTTTCGATGAGGCTAGAGATAAAAATCAAAATATTTCCCCAGGATAAATATATGTTTTCGATTTTGTCGATTAAAACCAAAGTTTCCATAATCCAATATTATACTTTGGTAGTTTACATTAATAAATTACAAAAGATATATTTCTAATATGATAGAAAATAGGATAGGGTGGTGGAAAGATATTTCGGATACTCCAAGTGAAGCTTTTGCTCCTGAAGATGATGTGGAGAGAACTAGACCTTTATCTGGTGTAGTTGAATTAAGAAAATTAGCTGCTGGAATTAATTATTTACAACTCACAAGTTTTAAACAAAAAGACGATGATAAGGGAATTATTTCTGTGGAGATAGAGAAAGATAAGTTACTTCAGTTAACTCAAAGAACACAAAAACTCCTTGGTTTGGATGAATATATTCAACCTGAAGAAACAGCAGAAGTTGTTGTTTCAGCAAAAACAAGCAATATATTTTTAAGAGTTATTATCGGAGAGAAAAGAGTGGAATATTATTTCAACCCAGAGGTAACTTTTTTAGCTGTTAAATTTCAGAGATTTGAGGATGGAGAATGGATTCTTGAAGAAGAAAGACCGCTTGATGATTATAAGGATCCGAAGATAGTCTTCGAGCTTTTTGAGAATAAAAAAAAGGTTTAATTGACGGGTCCCGTTCCTCTTAAATATACCGCTTGCCAGGGGCGGTAGTTAGAGAGAAACGTTTTTTCGAAGATAATCTCCCCACCTCTCTCAACCTTATAGTTGAAAGTTACTTTTGCTCCCCAGGCTTTATAATCAATTTGCTTTGTCGTTCCGGACGCAATTGTAGGATCATCTACATAAAGATCCTCCGGCGGAGGAACAACAGACGATACAACCGGCTTTGTTGTTGTGGCGATTCTACCGTCGCTTGTTCCGTAAATTTCAAAAACAAGGGCGGAGGTTTTTGCATCAAATATTGTTTGGATAAGAAGATGCTTCGGAGTATCGTTTTTGAATTTTAAATCTGTTGTCGGATCAAATACCGTTGCGTCCAGTCCCGGGGGAGATTCCTGTTCATAATAGCCGACACGGTACGAGTGAGCTCTTCTTTCGATAATAGGAAGGCCCGTGTTAAGTAATGCTCTGAAAAGAGTGGTTGAAACTTGGCATACACCCCCTCCGTCACCAAGAACTGTCCTTCCGTCGCGGATTACATACGCTTGTTTATAGCCCGTAAAAGAAGAAACGTCTCCCAATGTTTTATTAAAAGAGAAGGTTTCTCCGGGAGCGACAAGAACGCCGTTAAACCTTGAAGAAGCAAGTGAGATGTTATGAATCCTTGGAGCTATAGAGCCTCTGAATTTCGAAACACCACGCCCTATAAGTTCTTTTATTCCAAGGTTATTTACTTCTTCGTTTGTTATTTTCGGACGGGCAGTTTGAACCGGAGCTTGGATGGAAACATTTTTTTCTTCAGAAGTTTCCAGAACTCTTAAACTTTTTGTGATTTCCTGGACAAGACCTTTTTCGTTTACTGTTACGCCTTCTTTTGAAGGCAAAAATTCCGTGACCTTTCCATTCTCAAACCCAAACACGGCGTCTTGGGGTTCATGATTAAGTTTGGGAGATACATCGCGACTTATGTAATCATTAATCTTTTCTTGATTAAATTCTTGTTTTAGGTCTAAAAATGACAAGATGCTTTGGTTCTCTATTACGAGTGTTTGGTATTCGTAAACGATAGAGAGGTCTTTACCGAGGAATTTCTCAGCTCTCGTTTTAAAGATCTTTGCTTCTTCCTCGCTGAGGCTCGGGTCATTTTTGTTGAAAGAAAGTTCAATCGGTGAGTAATTAAGCGACGCAAGTCGTGTTTCAAGCGTTTTTTTAAAAAAGACCGTATCTATATCCTCCCCAGCAGAACCCTTATCTACTAGAACTTCGTTTTCTTTTATAGAAACTGATGGGAATTTCGGTTCGGTTGAAACTTGTGTTGATATTACTTGGAGATATTGGTCAAGCGCTTCTTCGTTAATATTGGTTTTAACCGGGATATTTTGGATGGAAAAAGGAGAAATTGCACGGTCGTAGTTGTCTTTAATTAAATTTCCTGTTCTATAAAAATAAAAAGCGGTCTCGACGGTTTGTTCTAAGTTGTATGAATTAACGTCTTTTAACGAGAGTTCAAAGCTCCTATTCTTGGCTATAATTGATATTTTTTCTGGCGGTCTTACATATTGTCTAAGTAAAGTTACTGCCGAGGCTTTAGTCATCCCGCCAACCTTAATTCCTGAAATCATTATTCCCGGGAAAATTTTATCTTGATAGTATAGATTGAAAGAAAGAACTATCATGACGGTAAGTAGGATGAAACTTAAAGATAAAGTGAAGCTACCCTTTTTCTTTAGTTTCGTAGCGACTTTTACGAAAAACAACTTTGTGACCTTAATCATTTTACAGATTGTATGATATCATGAATAAAGTTACCATGGCGGATAAAGTAACCCAAGTTTTTCAACCCAGTGAGCCACCGGTTCACCCTCAAGGTAAGCCCGTTTCTCAAGAAGTTCAACCGGAAGTTGTACAAGCTCAAGATCAGGCATCGATTGCGGAGGAAGTGGCGGAGGTTCCTAAACCCCCACGTAAAGGGGTTCTTAAAAAGTTGATTTTTTTTGGCCTTTTTTTTGTAATTTTATTAATAATGCTCGCTTTTGTAGCTACAAAGTTAAAACCGGCTAGTCAACTCCTTTTTGGCAAAAAAGGAGAAATTGTCTGGTGGGGCATGCAGCATGACAAAGGAGTATATTCTTCAATTATTGAGGAGTTTGAAAAAGAAAATCCGAATATTAAAATAATATACGAAAAGCAGTCGCCTCGGGATTATAGAGAAAGGTTGACTAATTCTCTAGCTTCAGGCAAGGGGCCCGACGTCTTTGAAATTCACAACAGCTGGCTTCCAATGTTCAAGACAGAGCTAGCTACCTTGCCAACGTCTGTGATGGGTAAAGAAGAGTTCGATAAATCATTTTATCCGTCAATAGTAGCTAACTTGACGACCGAAAAAGGAATTGTTGCAATGCCTTTGGAATATGATGCGCTAACCCTTTTTATAAATGAAGATATATTTGCCGCATCCCTTCAAAGACCTCCTGAGACGTGGGATGAATTGAAAAAATTGGTAGATCCAAGGGAAGAAAAATCCCTTACGATAAGAGAGAGAGACGGAAAGATCATTCAGTCCGGTATTGCTTTGGGAGAGACTTCTAACATTGATCACTGGCCTGAAATCCTAGCCTTGATGATGTTTCAAAATAGGGTTAATCCAAGTAATCCTTCCGGCCAGAAAATGGCTGATGTACTTACTTTCTACACTGATTTTAGAAGACAGAATGTTTGGGATGATACGCTTCCTGCCTCAACGACCGCTTTTGCTCAAGGAAAGCTGGCTATGTACTTTGGACCAACCGCGCGCGCTATCGATATTGCAAAAAATAATCCAAAACTGCGTTTTAAAACCGTAAGACTTCCTCAACTACCAAAAAATACTCCAAGTGACCCTAACTATTCATACAACACATTCTGGGTTCAATCCGTTTGGGAGAGAAGTAGTAATAAAGAAGCTGCGTGGATTTTACTGAAGTTCTTGGCGGAGAAAGGTTCTTTACAAGAGATAAACCAAAATATTAAAAAACACGAAACTTTGGAAAAAGTATACCCGAGGCCAGAGATGAACATTTCTTTGAGGGAAGATGATATATTGGGATCGATTATAGCCCTTGGGCTGGAGTCACATAGCTGGTATTTGGCTGACAATACTTTTGACGGGAATACTGGAATAAACTCTCAATTGAAGGCCGCCTTTGGCGGAGTCGTAAATGAATGGTCGGCAAGGAGCGGCGAAAAAGCTCTGAATGTCTTACAAGAGGAGGTCCAAAAAATTCTCATTCAATACGGCGTTTCTTTAAGATAGATATTGACAAAGGCTGACACAATCCATTACAATAGCACTCGCTGTTAGTAATTGCTAGCAGTCTTTTATTTTGAGGATATGACGACCACGAAACCTTCTAAGTTAAACCTTAAACCCGCGGCCGGTTATATTGTGATTGAACCTCTGGAGAAAGAGGAGAGAACTTCTTCTGGCATATATCTTCCTGATTCTGCAAGCGAGAAGCCTCAACAGGGTAAAATATTGGCAGTTGGCGATGACGAGATTACCGATACCGGTGCAAAAAGGAAGGCGCCAGCCAAAGTGGGAGACACCGTTATTTATAAAAAATGGGGAGGAAATGAAGTGAAGATTAAGGGAGTAGAATATCTATTCGCAAAATTCGATGATATACTCGCGGTGGTAACCGCTTGAATGACTAATTAACCTAATTTCTAATTAATCTAAATAATCACTAAGCACAAAGTTCAAATTGGGTTTTGGGAAATTGGAAATTAGTTAGAAATTAGAGCAATTAGAATAATTAGAAATTTTTAAGGTATGGCTAAACAACTTAAATTTTCAGATGATGCCCGAGTTGCCCTCTTAAGGGGTATTGATATAGTTGCAAAAGCAGTTGTGACAACTCTTGGCCCCAAAGGTAGAAACGTAGCGCTCGACAAAAAATGGGGTGCTCCGAATATCGTCCATGATGGAGTAACTGTTGCTAAAGAAATCGAACTTAAAGATCCGTTTGAAAACATGGGAGCACAGCTTGTTAAAGAAGCAGCCGATAAAACAAACGATGTTGCAGGAGACGGAACAACAACCGCAACGCTCCTTGCCCAACAAATGACGCAAGCCGGAATGAAAAATATAACGGCTGGTGCAAACCCCATGATTGTCAAAAAGGGAGTTGAGAAAGCGGTTGAGGCAGTTGTTGCCGAACTTAAAAAAATCTCAAAACCAATTAAAAATAGGGAGGAAATCGAACAAGTTGCTACAATTTCGGCAGGCGACGCTAATATTGGAGGAAAAATTGCAGAAGCTCTTGATAAAGTTGGTCGTGATGGAGTAGTTACGGTTGAAGAAGGGAAGGGTTTGACAATTGATATTGAATACAAAGAAGGAATGGAATTTGACAGGGGATACGTTTCGGCTTATTTTGTGACAAATCCGGACAGAATGGAAGCAGAAATAGAAGACGCCTATATCCTTCTCACAGATAAAAAAGTTTCTTCAATTCAGGACTTACTTCCGTTTTTGGAGAAGTTTGTAAAGGTTTCCAAAAGCCTTGTAATTATTGCTGATGAAGTTGAGGGTGAAGCACTAGCCACATTGGTTGTAAATAAATTAAAAGGGACATTTAATGTTTTGGCCATTAAAGCTCCGGGGTTTGGTGATAGGCGCAAGGAAATGCTAGAAGATATTGCAGTTCTAACTGGCGGAACCGTTATTTCAGAAGATACAGGCAGGACTTATGAATCAATTGAAGTAACAGATTTAGGCCAAGCAGATAAAGTTTGGGCTGATAAGGATAACGCAAGGATAATTGGAGGTAAGGGAGACAAAAAAGCAATTTCCGGAAGAATTACACTTCTTCAAAGGCAGATCAAAGAAACAGACTCGGATTTTGACCGCGAAAAATTGGAAGAGCGTTTGGCGAAGCTTTCGGGTGGAGTTGCCCAGATTAATGTCGGAGCGGCAACAGAGATTGAGCTTAACGAGAAAAAAGAAAGGGTAAAAGACGCGGTTGGAGCCACAAAAGCGGCGGTTGAGGAAGGAATTGTTCCCGGTGGAGGAGTTGCGCTTTTACGAGCTCGGGTGGTTTTAGATGATTTGCAAGTTGAAAACGAAGATGAGAAAGTTGGGGTCGATATTGTTCGGGAAGCTCTGGAAATGCCCTTGAGAATGTTGGCCAGAAATTCGGGCGAAGACGACGGGTTTGTTCTAAGGCATATTTTGGAAAAACTTGAAAGCGAAAAGGACGGAGATTATGGATATAACGCTCTGACAGGAGAATTCGGTTCAATGACGAAATTCGGAATTTTAGACCCTTTGAAAGTTACACGTTTTGCCCTTCAAAACGCAGCCTCGGTTGCGATGATGGTTTTAACAACGGAAGGATTGATAACAGATCTTCCTGAAGAGAAGAAAGATATGCCAGGCATGCCTCCTGGCGGAATGGGTGGGGGAATGGACTACTAACATCAATTTTTAATTCCTAATTTTTAAAAGCTTCAGATAATTATATAATTCTTTCCATATGCAGAGAAAGAGATTAACCTATTTGTTAGATATTTTGGAAAAAGAGGTAAAACTTGCGAAAAGAAGGGCGGAAGAGCTTAGGGTTGTTGCCAATGAAGTATCTAAAACAGCCAGAAGTTCTTGGTCAGCCGCGGGAGAAAGATTTCTTACTCAAGGGCAAGCCCAAGCCGCAGAAGAGTATTTTAAGAGGATGCTGGATTTGATAGGAAAGATAGAAGGTGCAGTAAAAGAACCCACACCCGATAGTGTTGTTACATCATGTTTTGTGAAGCTAATCCTAGACGGGAGAGAGGAAGAATTTTATCTCGCTGAAGAAGTAGTAAGTATTCCTGGAGTAAAACTTGTTTCAAAGAGTTCTTTATTGGGAAAATCGCTTTTAGGGAAAAAAGTAAACGAGACCTTTAGTTTTGAGACTGTAGAAGGTAAAAAAGTTGAAGGTAAAATAATTTATCTTGGGTGAAAAGATAGAATTAGTGAGCAGTTATCTTATTTGTTAATGTCCTTTAAATTCCTCTAATGTCCTCTAAATTCTGTTAGACTTAAATTATGACTAATAAAGTCGTTGAGAAACTTATTGAAAAGACTTATAAAGAGTTGAGCCAAGCCAAGAAACCTCAAGAAAGATCACGGATTTCAAACACCCCAAACGGTCACATTTTTTTGGTTGCATGGTCAAACGCAAGTCTTTTAAGAATATTTGTCAGAAGATTTACTGATTTACTACCCAAGTCAGAGTACAGATTGAAGTCACAGTTTGATGACAATACCAGAAGCGTTGTAGCTAATATCGAAGAAGGGTTTGCAAGACCGACAACTTCGGAATATTTGAATTTTCTTGGATACTCCAGGGCAAGTTTGATTGAGGGAAAGGGGGATGCTCAAAGGTCTTTACAGGATGGATTTTTGAAACCTGTTCCCGGTTCTTCCCTTAAGGACTTGGAGATTGATTTATCCGACTGGCACGAGGCCCTAAAACGGTCGGTAATCTCAAAACCGATGGAAGTTAAAGGAAATTACAGGAATTTAGAGGAAGCGAAAGGAAAAAGGCAAAGTCCTGTAAAATCCTATAAATTCCTTTATCCTCCCGTAGATAATCTAAAAGCCGAAGACTTGACCTACGAGGTTTTCATAGAACTAATCAATAAAACCGATTGGCATTTACGAAGGTTGGTCGAGTCTTTAGAGGAGAAACTTGCTCGGGAGCAGAAGTTTTATCAGGTTGAGAAAGCAAGATTCCGAAGTAACCTTAGGTTGAGATAAAGGAACTTAGAGGAATCTAGGGGAGATTAGAGGATGAATACCAAGTCCTCTAAATTCCTATAACTTCCTCTAAAATCCTCTATAATCTTCTCTATGTGGCAGGATGCTGAGAAATTTCTCTCAAAAGATAAATATATTGGACCTTTAGTTAAAAAATACGGTTCGTGCAAAATAAAACCCAGAGTTCATACTGATTATTTTCAAGGTCTGGTTGGGGAAATAATTGGCCAGCAGCTTTCAGGTAGAGTGGCTGATGTTATTTACGACAGGCTCAAAAATAAAGTAAAAGGAAGATTAGCTCCCAGAAAAATTTTGGCCCTTGCCGATCAAGAATTGAGAAACTGTGGTATGGCTTGGGCCAAGGTAAGATCAATGAAAGATTTGGCCCAGAGAGTGAAAGATAGGAAGCTTCATATAAGATCATTGAATGAATTACCGGATGATGAAGTTATGAGAGAGTTGATATCGGTGAAGGGGATAGGGCGCTGGACCGCCGAGATGTTTTTAATGTTTACTCTGGGAAGACCTGACATTTTTCCGGTTGATGATCTGGGAATAAAAAAGGGGTTTGAAAAAGTCACAGGTGAGAAGTTTGACAAAGTTAAATCTGCAAGGTTCGCAGAAAAAAACTGGAAACCATACCGAACAGTTGCATCTTGGTATGTTTGGCAAGACTTAGACAACGGTTAATAATTATTTCAATGGCAGAATCGAGAGGGGGTTAATTGTTTTTCCGTTTTCGCGTATTTCGAGGTGAAGATGATCTCCTCGGGCACGGCCGGTT
>CAYSZS010000005.1:0-50446 GCA_964435575.1 uncultured Gammaproteobacteria bacterium
CCATTGCAATTATGGGTAACTGTGCCTGAAGGACTTAGGCGGGAAGAGATTGTCGGACGCTTTATAGAGGGTTTAGAAATGCAAGGGATACAGGCCGAAACCTTCGGTCAGGAATTTTTAGAGTCTTCAGAAGGCAAAGAAGGCTTCCTCTTCCCCGATACGTATCTTTTTCCCAGAAACGCAACCGCTTCCGCCGTTATCAAAGTAATGAACCAAACCTTTGAAAAAAAGATTGATGAAGACTTAAGAGGCGCCATTGCCAAAAGTGACTTTACACTTGAAGAAATAATAACACTGGCATCAATTATAGAGAGGGAGACGAAAACTTCGGAAGAAAGACCGATAGTAGCCGGAATTTTTATGAATAGGATTGATATTGGAATGGGGTTACAGGCCGATGCGACGGTTCAATACGCAGTGGCTAGTGCCAAGTGCCTAATGCCTAGTGCCTGTAATAATTGGTGGCCGATTTTAACTAAAGAAGATTTACAAATTGATTCTCCTTACAATACTTATAAATTTAAGGGTTTGCCTCCTCTTCCGATTGCAAATCCGGGACTTTCGTCTATAAAAGCGGCAATTTATCCGGAAGATTCAGACTATTTTTATTATCTTCATGATCCTGATGGAAAAATCCACTACGCAAAAACCCTTTCCGAACACAACGAGAATGTGAGGAAGTATTTAGGGAAATGAAAAGAGTTTGACAAATATCGTAGAAAGTTTATATAATACCAACAATTGAAAAATTGAAAAGCGTTTGCACTGGAGTCGCGATCCAGGACCCTCCTTCGCTGAAGACTACGAAGGGGAACGCTGCAGGCAAAAATGCCTGACGGGAGCACCCGTAACAGTACTAGAGAGTGTCGGAAACGGAGCTCTTGAATAACGAGAGTTATTTATTCAAGTTTCTCCCGACATTAGTCGGGATTTTTGATGGATAAATAACTAAAGAAGGGTGGTACGGCGTAATTAGAGACGCCCCTTCAGTTTCTGAAGAAATTCGGAGATTGGAGGGGCGTTTTTTGTTGAGTATGTGCTTGTAGCTCAATGGAGTTAGAGCGCGGGACCGCAGATCCCGAGGTTGGAGGTTCGACTCCTCCCAAGCCACCGAGAAAGAAGATTACTATTATGACACAAGAATCTGAAATATATATTGGTATATCAGAGAAAGAGCTTGCCGCTTCGAAAGCGGAATTTGAGCTTGAATTAGAAGGAGAGTTAACAGCGCCTTATACAGAAATGTATTTGGGGCAGCTGTATGCTGCCATTGGAGAGGTTAATTCACCCGCTGAATTTATCAGAAAGGGGGAAGAACTTCACCACAAGATTGCTCATGATGTTTATGGGCCACTTATTTTAGGATGTGCTCAATTTATGGGTCAATACCTTTCTAGCGCGGGTATTGAGGGAAATGTGTACTACGCCCTAAGGGATGCAAAACCATTAATGACGGCAGCAGTACATGTTATGCCATCCTTCGGTTTAAATCCAGTTGGGATATACATAAACAGACCACTATGCGGGATTGGAGATGAGATTAATCCAGAAGTAGTACCAAATGGAGACATGACGGCAATGACCAAAAAATATTTAGGTCAAAATGGCGCTTTAGGTCAGGAAAAAGTTGGTTGGGTAGATGCTGGGTGTTGGGGAACAGTCCCATTGGTTTTAAAAATGCATCATTTTCAGGCGAAGGATTACTATCCAGTTTTTTTCTATTCTCATAACCCCGAAGTTCCTGACTACCTTCACCAGCTATCTGGGGGAACTGGAGTATCAGAAGAAGCTTTAAATTGTATGAATGATTCGTTGGAATGTCTTTTCCCATCTCCTGTAAGAAGACCGCTCTTATTAGTTGAGCAATGCGGGCAAGTAGTACCTAAGCTTAAACCCTCATCAGTTCTTTCGCAAAAATGGGGAGAAGCGGCTCTTGGAGGAATAGCACAGTATGCTCAGGAAAAATCTGGTCAAGGTATTACTTTTACCGAGCAGCAAGATGCACTCGAGACTTTTCTTGCAAAAATCGAACAAAGTAAACAAGGTATTTGGTCTGGAACGTTATGGCAGTCTACTCCAATTTGGTCGCAAGGTGAAGATTTTCTGGCAAAATATCCGAAAGGATTATTTGGAGTATAGATATGTCTAAGGACTTTGAACCAATTCCATCAGAAATACTATTTTTAAAGGAGAAAATTTTTTCTTATGGATGCCACGTGTTTTTTGACATTGACGGAACAATCAAGGGTTCTTATACACCAGAAGCCCCTGCTGGATTCGATCCCAAACTACCCTATTTGTTAGCAACACTAAATGATATTCCTGGTATTTCAGTTGGGGTATGTACTTCCCAGTCGCCAAAAGAACTTCATTCATTTCTTTTAAGAATGGATTCTGTTATTGATGGCAAACTTTTGAATGGACTTTCTGTTCTCGAAGACGGTCATATCCTCGTAGAAAGTGGATCGTATATGCTTACTGACTACATTAAACTTATTTCTCCAGAAGCTAAAAAACAGATAGATACTTTGAAAGCAGAGTTAAAAAGACTTTGGATTCCAGCCGATGACACTCAATTAGCTAAAGATGGTTGGGGATTTTTCCCAGGAGTAGTAACTCCTGTGGCCCTACCTGAGGGTAAATATCAAGGTGCGGTCACAATGAGTGTGTGGGAGAGGGGTCCCGATATTAATAATCCTAGCTATCAAGGACAGTATGAACCCGTAGCCGCTTTTGTATCTCAATTGGCGCAAAATTTAGGAACAGACTTAGTCGAATGTAAAGAGGCGGGTAACGGAACTCTAAGAATTGTAGAGCAAGGAAAATCTAAAGAATCTGCACTTGCCACCTTGGCTAATCAAGGGATTATAGAACTTAAAAATACGGTTTATGTCGGTGATGGATTAAATGATATTGCTCCTGCTCAACTTGTCACAAGCCACGGAGGAGGGTTGGTTGCAGTATCTAATGCTATTCCTGAACTGAAGGTAATGGCAACTTATAATACTAAAAATCAGTTTAGTCATGGAGTTGTAGAAACGCTCAGTTTAATTTTATTAAGTTAATACCATGTTTACAGATATTTTCCCAAGAAAAAAACCAATTATAGGAGTTGTTAGACTTTTACCTCTACTTGGTTATAAGGATTATCCAGGAATTGAGAAAATAACCGAGGCTGCACTTTCTGATATTCAAAAGCTTGAAAAAGCTAGCTTTGATGCTGCTTTAGTTGATAACCATACTCATCCACACGTGGTTAAATCGACTCTTGAAATGACAGCATCGTTTGCTGTGATTATGCATCAACTGGTAGAAAAGTCGAAAATTCCTATCGGAGTTCAGTTTTTAATTGACGATCCTGCAGCGTCATTGTCCATAGCCAAAGTAAGCGGGGCCTCCTTTATAAGAACAGATTTTTTTGTAGATAAAGTCAAGACTGAATATGGAGTTATGAAACCAGAAGCAAAACAGATAGTTTCTTATAGAGAGAAGATTTTTGCAGAAAATATTTTAATTCTTGCTGATGTACAGGTGAAACATGCTGAAATGTTGGATAAGAAAAAAAGCATATCAACTTCAGTCAATCAGGCTTTTTCAGCTGGAGCAGATGCAGTAATTGTAACAGGTTCGTGGACAGGTATTGCTCCAGAACTTGAAAAACTAACTAAAGCTAAAAAAGTGGCGGGAAAAAATCCTGTATTAATTGGTAGTGGTCTTAATATAGAAAATTCAAAAGAGCTGTTAAAGATCTCTGATGGAGCTTTAGTTGGGACTGCAATTAGAAATGAATCTAGGATTAGTTTTCCTAAGGCAAAGAAACTAATAGAACAATTAAAAAAAAATTTAAAGGAGGAAAAAATGGCAAATAATGAACTAGAAGGTTTTAGGCTAATTGACCTTCAGTCATTCCTAGACTTTGAAGAAATGAAGAAGTTTTGGGAAGAAAAAGGTATTTCAGGTGTTCATTTTGGTATCTCTGGACACATGAATTTAACTTGGTATGGCCAAAAAGATGGGGAGGAAGTGGTATGTCAGTTTGGACCGTCGCTCCAACCTTACCAAGGTTCGGACTTGCAAGGAAAGGAATCCTATGGTTATTTTCATCCTGAGAAATATGTTCGGGCTAAAGAAGTATGTAAGACGGCAAAGGGAGCGGGAATTCCTTGTCCAGATATAAATGAGGCTGGGTACGAGTCTTCTTTGACAAGAGCATGGTGTATTACCCAAAAGGCTAATGGGGAGAATCTAGATAATTATTGGGGTGAAATGGAAGAAGTTGGTAAACTAAAGGTATTACATGAGTTTGGAGGGTTTTTAGGAAAATTACACTCTATACCAACGAATGCTCACACTATACAACCAGCTGATTGGTATAAAACTAGGTTTGATCAAATTTCACACAATTTGCAGATTTTGGGAATTTATCAACATGAAGAACTATCTGTAATAAAAGCAGTAGTTTTACCGCCTTTAATCAAAAACTGGTTGCCTTCAAAATTTACATTAACTCACGGTGATCCGTTACAAAAAAATATTTTTATTGATACTGAAAAAGCGAAAATTACAGATGTTATCGATTGGGAGACAGCAGGAATTGGAAATCCTTGGGCTGACGCAGTTTTGGGAGCATGGTGGATGTCGGGAGAGTGTGGCGGGAGCGAAAAAGAATATGAAGCCTTTATAAATGGTTATAACCATGGTTTATCTGATAAAATGTTATTACTTGATATAAATGCTGCAAAACGAATGAACCCGTATTTGGATGTCTTGTGGTACTTAAATATTCTTTGGGTGAGATCACTTGTGGGTGATAACTCGCAAACTGAAAGAAGAAAGGGTATGGTCGAAAAGATATTAAATGAGTTAAATTAACTTTAATGGATAATATAAAAGTGGCGCTAATCAAACCGACAATTAAATATTCCGATTTGGAAAAATAGGATATCAGGGTTGGAACTATTGAAGAAGTAATCGATATCGAAAAGTCGGATAAGTTGGTTAAGCTGATAGTCAATTTCGGCGATCACAAAAGGCAAATTATTGTCGGACTCAAAAAAGAACGGGAAAACTCCAAGGAGATTGAGGGTAAACAAGCTTTATTTGTTGTTAATCTGGAACAAGGGGAAATAATGGGTGAAAAATCTGAAGGAATGCTTTTTGATATTGGTTATGCCGATCAAATCACACCCGTATTGGCAATTCCCGAGAAATCTGTCCCCAACGGAGTACGAGCAGGTTAGAATTTAAGTTAAAAGATATCTTATGCGGGGCTTGACCCCAGAATAACACTTACTTCCTCCCTGGGTTACCGTACGGTACCCGGCGCCGCGCCTGCCAAAGTCTTGGATGGCGGGCAGGTCGGAAGAGCGTGTATTCGGGGTCTGCGCCACAATCAGTTTACATGATTGTGGCTTGACATCTTGACTTGGTAGGTTATAATCCACCATAGGCGTACAGAGTACGTTTGTTTTTTTTCGTTCCCAACCTAAATTATATATCCAAAGTAGATTCTTTGGGTATATTTGGTTAATATCGCATTTAGCTGGATAAAAATCCTCAAATGGTTGCTAAAAGAAGAAATTTTGGAAGAGAAGAAAAGAATCTTCCTGAACTAGACTTATCACTCGTTCAGAAAGAGAGCTGGGAGTGGTTTTTGGAAGAGGGGATAAAAGACGAGCTTTCTGAAATAAATCCTATAGACGATTTCACCGGTAAAAATTGGCAACTTGTCCTTGAAGATCCTGAGTTAGGATTAGCAAAGATAACCCCCAGAGTTTGTTCGGAAAAGGGCCTTACTTTTTCTGCACCTCTTAAAATAAAAGCAACATTAACAAGCAAAAGAACCGGCGAAAAAAGAACCCAAGAGGTATTTTTAGGTGATTTACCCCAAATGACATCAAGGGGAACTTTTATAATCAACGGGGTTGAAAGAGTGGTTATTAATCAAGTTGTCAGAAGTCCTGGGGTATACTTTTCGGGGGAACTTGATGCTTCAACCGGTCGTATGCTCCACTTTGCCGAAGTGCGTCCTATGCGTGGATCTTGGCTGGAATTCGAAGTTGATAGAAACGATATCATTTCAGCCCGCATTGACAGGAGAAGAAAAGTTGTCGCCACCGCACTCTTAAGGGCAATGGGCATTGAGTCTGACGGGGAGTTAGTTGATCTTTTTAAAGACCTGGACACGAACGAGCACCATAAGTATCTTGTCTCAACATTGGAAAAAGATCCTTCAAAGTCCAGTGAAGAAGCGCTTCTGGAAATCTACCGAAAGATGAGACCCGGAGAGCCCTCTCTATTAGAAAACGCAAAAACTCTCTTTGATGGACTTTTTTTTGATTCCAGGAGGTATGATTTGGGAAAAGTAGGACGTTTCAAGATAAATAAAAGGCTTGGTTTAAATCTTGTAAATGAAAAAACAAACTGGGTTTTAACCCGTCAAGATGTAGTAGCCACAATCTCTTATCTAATTGGCTTACAAAATGGTAAGGGGGCTGTTGATGATATTGATCATTTGGCTAATAGACGCCTCAGACGCGTAGGCGAGCTTGTTTCGACAAATGCTTTTAGGGTCGGCCTGTTGAGGCTCGAGCGGTCGGTAAAAGAGAAAATGAGTTTAATTTCTCCTGATGATAAGCCACTTCCGGCAAACCTGATTAATGCCCGGCCTCTTATTGCGGCCCTAAACGAGTTCTTCCGTTCCAATCAATTATCGACAATTTTGGACGACACGAATCCGCTTGCTGAAATAGATAATTTGAGGCGCGTTTCTGTTCTTGGCCCCGGAGGGATAAATCGTGAGAGAGCCTCGTTTTCGATTCGTGATGTTAACTCATCCCAATATGGAAGAATTGATCCAGTAAGAACCCCCGAAGGACCCAATATTGGTCTTGTCACATATCTTTCGCTCTACTGCCGGATTAACGAGTATGGTTTCATTGAGGCACCCCATAGAAAGGTCGAAAAGGTCAAGAGAAATGGCAAAGTTAGTGTAAAGATAAGTAACGAAATCGTTTATCTTTCCGCAGACGACGAGGAAAATTATTACATTACCCACTCCAACTTGAATATTGACGCACGAGGATATATAAAGGACAACAGGGTTCCATTTAGGCACAAAGGAACCGTTACAGAAGGACCGTTAGAACTTATTGACTTTGTTGATATCACGCCAAAGCAAGTTGTCGGCGCCTCTTCGTCCCTTATACCTTTTCTTTCGCATGACCACGGAAACCGTGCTCTTATGGGAGCAAATATGCAGTGCCAAGCAGTCCCCTTAATTTCTCCAGAATCGCCCTTGGTCGGAACCGGTATGGAGAAAGTTGTTGCGGAAGGTATGGGTAGGTTTGTAAAAGCGCTAACCGATGGAGAAATAACATATGTTGATTCTGAGAAAGTGGTGATGAGTGTGAGGAAGCCGATCGATTCACAAGAGATTCAAAACTCTGACGACATCGAGATTTCTGAGGGTGGGAAAAAGATTACTTATTATCTTACAAAATTTAAAAGAACCGCAAACTCGACTTGCTATAACCAAATAGTTGCTGTTTCTCTGGGGCAGAAGGTCAAAAAAGGAGATCTTCTTGCAGATGGGCCTGCGGTTTATAAAGGTGAACTTGCTTTGGGCAGAAACCTTACCATAGCTTATTGCTCTTTTGAGGGTTATGGATTCGAAGACGCTATAGTAATTTCAGACAGACTTATAAAAGAAGACCTTTTGTCTTCAATTCACATAGAAGAGTATGAGGCGGATGTTGTTGATACCAAATTAGGACAAGAGGAGCTGACCCGTGACATTCCAAATGTTGCCGAAACAGACCTTGCCAACTTAGCCGAAGACGGAATTGTTGTTAATGGGGCAGAGGTTGGTCCCAATGATATTTTAGTTGGCAAGATTGCTCCTAAGGGTGAAACCGAACTGACTGCAGAGGAACGCTTGCTTCGAGCCATATTTGGCGAGAAGGCTCGAGAGGTCAGAGATACGTCTTTGAGAGTCCCACACGGTGAGAGAGGGATAGTCGTCGATGTATCCATTTTGGATAGAGAAAAAGGAGACGAGTTGGGACCAGGCGTTCTTAAGAGGGTTATTGTTAAAGTTGCGCAAATGAGGAAAATTGCTGTTGGAGATAAAATAGCTGGTCGCCATGGTAATAAAGGAGTTATTGCAAAGATATTACCGGTTGCCGATATGCCTTACATGGCAGACGGAACTCCAGTCGATATCATAATTTCTCCATTATCGGTCCTTGCCCGAATGAATTTGGGTCAGCTTTTGGAGGCACATCTGGGTTGGGCTTTATCGAAGACCGACCAAAAAGCAGCAGTTCCTGTTTTTGAGCGAGTTCCTGAAAGCTTAATTATTGAAGAACTGAGGAGTGCCGGACTTCCCTTAAACGGAAAAACGCGACTTATTGACGGGAAAACAGGTGAAGCTTTTAAAGAAGATACCGTAGTTGGGGTTGGTTATATCTTGAAGTTAAAGCATATGGTTGAGGACAAGACCCATGCTCGCTCGACCGGCCCTTATTCTTTGGTGACACAACAACCTTTGGGTGGAAAAGCTCAAATGGGAGGTCAACGTCTTGGGGAGATGGAGGTTTGGGGACTGGAGGCACATCGCGCAGCCTATATTTTGCAAGAGATGTTGACCATAAAGTCAGATGACATTGTGGGAAGAGCAAGGGCATTTGAGGCTATAGTTAAGGGAGTCGATATTCCAGAAGCAACAATTCCCGAAAGTTTTAAAGTTTTGGTTAGAGAGCTTAATTCTTTGGGTCTTTTGATTATTGCTAAAGATGGTGTTTATAAAGATATCGAAGAAGAAGATGTGGGCAAAGCACAAGAGCTTGCGAAAATTGCTGGGGCCGAACTTGTCGCAACACGGGAGTTAGTCGCTGACCAAGGGCCGATGGAAGTAGAAGAAACAATAACTTAATAGACAAATATTACAAATATTCAAATAAACAAATAATAAATATATATTCCCCTCAATTTGTTTATTAGTTTATTTGTTTATTATTTTTTTATTTAAGCGAAGCGAATTATGGAACCATTATCTGGATTAAAAAATTTAACCGATTTCAAAAGTCTGATTATTCGTCTGGCTTCACCTGAGGATATTCGTGAATGGTCAAGAGGCGAGATTACTAAGCCAGAAACAATAAATTACAGGACTTTGAAGCCCGAGAAAGACGGGCTTTTTGACGAAAGGATTTTCGGGCCTACAAAAGATTGGGAGTGTTATTGTGGAAAATATAAAAGGATTCGCTATAAAGGAGTAATATGCGATAAATGCGGAGTTGAGGTGACTCAATCACGAGTAAGGCGCGAGCGTATGGGACATATTAGTCTTGCGTCACCCGCGGTGCACGTTTGGTTTTTCAAAGGAGCACCTTCAAAGATTTCTCTTCTTTTAGACGTTGCACCGAGAGCTTTGGAGCAAGTTATATATTTTGCGAGATATTTGATTCTCGAGGTCGATGAAAAAGGTAAAAAAAGTGCGATAACAAGACTTGAGGAAGCATTTAAAGGGAGAGAAAAGGAAATAAAACAGCTTTATGAGGAAAGAAGGAAGTTATTGAAGGCTAAGTTAGATGAAGAGAAGAAAAAAGTCAACAAAAAAGTCAAAGACAAGGAACAGCTGGCTCTCGTTCTCTCAGAGACAGATTTAGAGTTTCGTAAAAGAGAAACAGCTCAACAAGAGGAGGAAAAGCAAACTTTAGAAAGAACCAGGCAGCTTTTCGAAAATCTAATACTTTTGGTGAGAGGCTTAAAACGAATGGTCATACTTTCAGAGGAAGAATTCGATGAGTTGGCAAAATATAATGCAACAGATTTTTTTGAGGCGAAGATGGGTGCCGAGGCGGTTTCCTCTGCGATAGAAAAAATTAACCTTGAAGAATTGGCGGTTAATCTGCGAAAAGAACTGGAGATTACAAAAGGAAACACTTCTCGTTATATAAAACTGACTAAACAGCTGAAAATAGTAGACGGTATGCGAAAGTCGAAAATCAATCCTTCCTGGGTAGTTATTAAAGTTCTTCCGGTACTTCCACCTGATTTGCGACCAATGGTTCAACTTTCCGGCGGACGTTTTGCGACGAGTGACTTGAATGATCTTTATAGGCGCGTCATCAATAGAAATAACCGACTTAAACACCTTATTGAGTTGGGTGCGCCTGAGATAATCCTTAGAAATGAAAAAAGAATGCTACAGGAATCTGTTGATTCCTTGATCGATGCGTCGCAGCGAAAAGCTACGCGACGAGGTCGCGGAAGACAACCACTACGTTCTCTTTCGGATATGCTTAGAGGTAAGCAAGGTAGATTTAGACAAAACCTTCTGGGAAAAAGGGTTGATTATTCGGGGCGCTCTGTAATTATAGTCGGGCCGGACCTTAAACTTAATCAATGTGGGCTCCCTAAAGATATGGCGCTCGAGATGTTTAAGCCTTTCGTTCTCAGAGAAATGATTACCAAAGGCATTGCTCCGAATGTAAAATCCGCAAAAAATATGCTTGACAAGCGCCCCCCGGAAGTATTTGACATCTTAGACGAAATTACGAAAGACCACCCGGTTCTTTTAAACAGGGCCCCGACTCTTCATAAACTAAGTATCCAAGCCTTCTATCCTATTTTGATTGAGGGATCTGCCATAAGGATTCACCCGGCGGTCTGTAGCGGATTCAACGCAGATTTTGATGGCGATCAAATGGCAGTACACGTTCCTTTATCGATGAAGGCCATCGAAGAAGCCAAGAATTTGATGCTTCCCCAACACAATCTCTTAAGGCCTGCTGACGGAAGTCCAATAACAACGCCGGCCAGCAAAGAAATGGCGCTTGGGGTTTATTATCTTACGAGTATAGACCCAGATATTAAAGAATCAGAGACTATCTTTTCTGATAGCGAAGAGGCACTTTTTTCTTATCAGGCGGGTAAGACTGCCTTAAGGCAAAAAATTACGGTGAGAGTAAACGGGAGTTTGCTAGTAACGAGCGTTGGGAGGATTCTTTTTAACGAAATATTGCCTACCGGTTTTGATTTTGTAAACGAGGCCGTAACTTCTTCAAAGATTAAAGAAGTTTTTACCAAAGCATATACGAGTCTCGACAAAGAGGATGTAGTAAAGATGGTTGACGCAATAAAAGACCTTGGATTTTATGGGGGAACCATATCCGGACTTTCTTATGGAATCTTTGATTCAAAGATTCTTCCAGATAAGGAAAAACACCTTGAAAGGGCAGATAAGCTGGTTTCGGGGCATGAAAAGAATTTTAGTCAGGGGCTTATAACCAGCGAGGAGAAAAGAAGACTGAGTCAGCAGGTTTGGATCGAAATCACCGAAGAATTGGCGGATAAGACCTGGGATTTACTGGAGGAGACGAATCCGATAAAGGTCATCAGCAACGCAAAGGTTGGTCGTGTATCGCGAGATCAAGTAAAACAGCTTGCTGCAATACAGGGCTTGGTCGTAGATCCTTTGGGTAAAATTGTTGAACTTCCGATTAAGGCTAATTTTAAGGAGGGGCTTTCGGTATTTGAGTATGTGACAAGCTCGCGTGGAGCCAGAAAAGGGCTGACCGATACGGCCTTAAAAACCGCAGACGCGGGTTACCTTACCAGACGCCTTGTGGATGTTGCCCACGACGTTATTGTGAGAAAAGAGGATTGCGGGACAAGCGATGGGTTTATGATAAAGAGTGGGAATCGATCTCGCTCGTTTGCACTAAGAATTTACGGAAGATTTGCAGCAGAAGACGTCAAAGTAAAAGACGGAGGAAAGGAGAAAACCATTGTTGTTAAGGGAGATGTTATCGACGAGGAAAAAGCCGGTCAAATTGATGCATCACGGATTGAGCAAGTATTAGTCTATTCGCCGATAACCTGCGCATCTCGTTATGGCATTTGTACCAAATGTTACGGATGGGATCTGGGCGACAAAAGTATCGTTGGGCTTGGGACTCCGGTTGGCGTAATTGCCGCGCAGTCCATAGGCGAACCCGGAACTCAGTTAACCCTTCGAACAAAACACTCGGGAGGCGTTGTAGGAATTGACGTAACCCAAGGACTACCAAGAGTTGAAGAACTTATCGAAGCGCGTACTCCCAAAATCATGGCTCCTTTGGCAGAAATTTCGGGCAAAGTCAGAATTGGAGAGACTGAAGAGGGTTGGAAACTGATTATTACCTCAGGAAAGACCAAACCCAAGGAGGAAAGAGAATATATAATTCCAAAAACGGTAAAGCTAACCGTAGCTGACAGAGAATTTCTTGAAGCAGGAACGCCACTTGCCGAAGGGTCGTTGGATATAAGAGAAATACTTTCAATTAAGGGACTAAGAGCCGCCCAGGAGTATCTTGTTCAGGAGATCCAGAAGGTTTATGAAAGTCAGGGAATCCCGATTCACGATAAACATTTTGAGGTAATAACCAGAAAAATGAGTGACGAGGTTAGAATCATAACTTCGGGTGATACCCCACTTCTTCCGGGAGAATTGGTAGAAAAAGCGACGTTCGAAGAGGAGAATGAGAAAGTTTTAGCAGCAGGAGGAGAACCGGCCAGTGCTCAGCAAGTAATCTTGGGAATAACAAGAAGAGCTTTGTTTACAGAAAGTTGGCTCTCCGCCGCCTCGTTCCAGATGACCACAGATATTCTTACAAATGCTGCGCTTTTGGGGAAAGAAGATAGGCTTTACGGTTTGAAGGAAAATGTGATTATAGGGCGTCTTATTCCGGTAACACCAGAAAGAGCAAGACTGAATATTGGAGATAAAATGCCCGAGCCGGAGGCGACTTAAGTTGCCCCAAACCTAAATTTTTTGTATAATTTCCAAGATTATGCCTACTGTTTCTCAACTTGTTCGTAAAGGAAGAAAAAGAATTGCCAAAAAAACCAAAAAGGCAGCTCTGCGGCGGTGGTTTAGTGCCAAAGACAGAAGATTTGGAGAGCACGCGTCTCCTTCCAAAAGGGGTGTTGTTCTACAAGTTAGAACAATGACTCCAAGAAAGCCGAACTCGGCCTTGAGGAAGGTCGCAAGAGTCAGGCTTTCCAATAAGCAGGAAGTTACGGCTTATATCCCGGGTGAAGGACACGAGCTTAGCGAACACGCTATTATTCTAATTCGTGGCGGGACGGTTAAGGATTTGCCGGGGATTAAGTATAAAGTTATAAGAGCTAAGTATGATACAACTGGAGTTGTAGGAAGAAAAAGCTCCAGAAGTAAGTATGGGACGAAGAAAGAGGGAGTTCAACGAGTAGTAACTGCGGCGACAACTGAGGAAAAACCCGTTGCCACAAGTACTTAATCTTTATCAATTTCAGGACAAAATACTTGTCCTAAAGCGACTGAAAGGAGTCGAAGGATGCCAAGAAGAGGACAGGCTAAAATCAGAGAAATGAAACCTGATCCAATCTATAAAAACAGATTGGTCACAAAATTTATAAATAGATCCATGAGAGATGGTAAGAAATCTGTTGCTCAAAGGCAGGTTTATGACGCTTTTGTAATCCTTAAGGAAAAGGGTGAGGATCCAATAAAAGTTTTCTCTCAGGCTCTTGAAAATGTAAAACCCTCGATGGAGGTTAGGCCACGAAGAGTCGGGGGAGCCGCTTATCAGATTCCGTTAACGGTTCGTGGTCCCCGACGCGAATCTCTTGCAATTCGCTGGATTATTTTTGCCGCAAGATCTCGTTCGAACTCAGAATTTCATATATTTTCTGAAAAATTAGCTGCAGAACTAACTGACGCCGCCAAAGGGGAAGGTGGAGCAGTCAAAAAGAAACAGGAAATGGAAAGAGTAGCTGAAGCGAATCGTGCCTTCGCCCATTTTAGATGGTAGTTTTATGGATGATCTCACGTCACTCCGTCAATCGTTGAGAAAGTTACCCGAGGAAAATCTTGAGGAAATGGTGGAAGCCGCAACTGAGGCACGAAAACTGGCAGAACATTTTTATGGAAGACACGGGGGAATTTCTGCACGCTTTGCTGAAGAAGTTTCAACAAAATGGTTATTAGGAACTGTGGCAAGAGCAGTTATGAGAAAAAGAGAAGCTTAATTTAGCTCAAAATTATTCCTCCCAAATCGTATCGTTTCCTTCAGGAAGATTTATCTTAAAAACTACTAATTTAAAGTCTTTATTAGATCTATTCCAAAGATTGTGTTTATCCTCTGGATTACAAATGAATGCATCTCCTGGTTTTGCGATATACTCTTTTCCGTCTATAAATATTGAGCATTCACCTTGAAGTGTGTAAAAAACTTCTGTTTGTTTATTGTGTGAATGCACCCTTTGTTTTGTATTTGCTGGGATTGTAACTGTTTGGAGTAAATGTCCTTTCTGTTCAAAGTCGGCTGGAGAGAATATTATGGTTTTTGAATAATCTTTATGATGCGAAGTGTCACCTGAACCAGACTTGCGATATTACATTATGAAATTATATATTCTTGCCAGAAAATTATCTATGTTTATAACTCATTGATTTAACTTACAAACGTTGGTACAATTCTTTATGCTGCTTCCTTCCGGAGGCAGTTTATTTTGTAAAGAGGTTAAATTAGTTCTAAACTTAATCACGTAAACTCTCAATATCTTTATATCTTAATATCTTTTTAAAATGGCAGGTCAAGTTGCAAAGAAAAAAGCGGCGATGGTCATGACGGTCACCAAAGACCGTGATGTTCCTTTGGAAAAAATCCGAAACATCGGGATTATTGCTCATATTGATGCCGGGAAAACAACTACTACCGAGCGAATTCTTTTTGAAACAGGTAAAACTTATCGACTTGGATCTGTTGATGAGGGGACAACTGTTACCGACTGGATGGAGCAGGAAAGAGAAAGGGGAATTACCATTGTTTCCGCAGCAATTACTACGTTTTGGGATTTGCAAACCGGTTCGGTTATTCCCAACGGTCATTACAGAATAAATATCATTGACACTCCCGGACACATAGATTTTACTGCTGAAGTCGAGAGAAGTTTGAGGGTTTTGGACGGAGCGGTTATGGTATTTGACGGTCGTACTGGAGTTGAGAGTCAAAGCGAAACCGTATGGAGACAAGCCGATCGTTATCATGTTCCCCGGATTTGTATTTTAAATAAACTTAATCTTATTGGTGCCGATTTTGAGGGTTCTATAAAATCAATTCATGAGAGGCTGGGTGCAAATGCAGCTCCCGTTCAACTTCCAATAGGCCTTGAACACGCACTTCACGGAGTAGTTGATCTTGTCAAAATGAAAGCTTATACCTATTCAGAAATTGAAGACAATAAGCTGGTTGAAAATGAGATTCCGCAAGATTTAGCTTTGGAGGCAAAGAAATATCGGGAAGAATTAGTCGAAAAGGTGGCTGAATTTGACGACGAGGCCCTGGCAAAATATCTGGACGGGAAAGACTTAGGTGAAGTTGATATTAAAAGGGCCATAAGAGCAGGAGTTGTTGCGGGGAAATTTTTTCCGATTTTAGGTGGAGATAATAGGACGGCTACAGTGCAGCTTCTGATGGACGCGGTCGTTGAATATCTCCCCTCGCCATTGGACGTTCCCCCCGTAGAAGGAGTAAATCCGATAACCGACGAAAAGGAAATAAGGGAGCCAAAAAATGACGCACCATTTTCTGCTTTAGCCTTTAAAGTTGTAACCGATCCTCATGTGGGAAGACTTGTTTATTTAAGAATCTACTCGGGAAAAATCAAAGCAGGTGAGGTAATCAAGAATGTTTCCAAACAAAAAGAGGAAAGGATTGGCAAACTGGTTCTTCTTCACGCAGACCAAAGAGAATTAATCGATGAAGCCTTTGCAGGAGAAATTGTCGCGGTCGTAGGGATTAGGGAGACGACAACCGGAAATACGCTGTCGGACCTTAATAATCCGATAGTTTTGGAATCAATTGTTTTTCCCGAACCAGTTATCTCACTTGCGATTGAGCCTGAAACGAAAAGCGATCAGGAAAAAATGGGGCTTGCTCTTCAAAAACTTTCAGACGAAGACCCGACATTTAAGATCAAATCAAATCCCGAAACAGGCCAGACGATTATATCCGGAATGGGAGAACTCCAGCTTGAAGTTTTGGTTGACAGAATGAAGAGGGAGTTTAGTGTTGATGCAAAAACCGGCGCTCCCCAAGTTGCATATAAAGAGACCATAAAGAAGATTGCCCAGGGGGAAGGGAAGTATATTAGACAAACAGGAGGCCGCGGTCAGTATGGTCATTGTTTCTTGAGAGTTGAACCCAAAGGGCGGGGTGAGGGATATGAGTGGAAAAGTGAAATTAAAGGTGGAAGCATTCCTTCTGAATTTGTTCCGGCTATAGAAAAAGGAGTAAGAGAGAAATTGGAAAACGGCATTTTGGCAGGTTTCCCCATGACCGATATGAAAGTTATCGTCTACGACGGATCTTTCCATGAAGTTGATTCAAGTGAAATAGCCTTCAAAATTGCCGGTTCTTTGGCGGTTGAAGAAGCGGCAAAGCACGCCGATATGGTTCTTCTCGAACCAATAATGAAGATAGAAGTATCAACCCCAGATGAGTTTATGGGAGATGTTATTGGAGACTTGTCCAGTAAGCGGGCTCAAATTCAGGGGACAGAGAAAAGAGGAAATATGACTGTGATTTTAGGACTGGTTCCCCTTGCAGAGGTTCCCGGATACGCGACTAAACTTCGCTCAATTTCGCAGGGGAGAGCCAGTTTTTACATGGAACCGAGTCACTATGAAGAGGTTCCAACAAATATTGCCGCAAGTTTAATAACCCAGCGAAGTGGGATAAATCGTAGAGTTTGAGGTTTAGGGCTTGACAGCTTTGATTTAGCTTTGATAGAATACCAATCACTAAGGGCTATAATGCCCTTGTTTTTGTGAACCCCAAAATTATGTTATAATTTTGAGGACCCCGAAATAAATTGGGGGGAGATTAAAAGCAAGCTTTTTCGGGATAAGAAACTTGTCCTGAGTGAGCGAAGCGAGTCGAAGGATGGCAGGAGATACAAAACAGAAATTTGAAAGGACAAAACCTCATATTAATGTTGGTACTATTGGCCACGTTGATCACGGTAAAACAACCTTGACTTCCGCCATAACTAATGTTCTTTCAAAACAATCAGGGAATAAAACAAAAGCTCTTAAGTTTGACGATATTGACAATGCTCCGGAAGAAAAAGAAAGAGGAGTTACCATTAATATTACCCACGTTGAATACGAGACCGAAAAGCGCCACTACGCACACATTGATGCTCCCGGTCACGCAGACTACATCAAGAACATGATTACAGGTGCTGCTCAAATGGACGGGGCGATTTTGGTTATTTCAGCTCCAGATGGCCCGATGCCTCAAACCCGAGAACACGTTATTTTGGCCAGACAAGTAAACGTTCCTGCAATTGTTGTTGCACTCAATAAAGTCGATGCTGTTGATGATCCCGAGATAATTGAGCTGGTTGAGTCAGACGTGCGCGATCTTCTGAAAAAGTATGAATATCCGGGTGACGAAGTTCCAATAATTAAAGTTTCCGCGCTTAAGGCATTGGACGGCGACGCCGAAGCTGAAAAGCAAATTTTGGAACTAATGAAGGCAGTCGATGACTATATCCCGGATCCTGTTAGAGATATTGATAAGCCATTTGTCATGCCCGTTGAAGACGTCTTCTCGATTAAAGGTCGCGGAACCGTTGCAACAGGTAGAGTAGAGAGGGGTAAGCTAAAAGTTAATGAGGAAGTTGAAATCGTTGGACTTCACGATACCAAAAAGACGGTTGTTACAGGACTTGAGATGTTCAGAAAGACTTTGGATGAAACTCAAGCAGGAGACAATGTTGGTGTACTACTTCGTGGAATTGAGAAAGACGAAGTTGAGAGGGGTCAGGTTCTCGCTAAGCCGGGTACAGTTACTCCCCATACAGAATTTGAAGCAGAAGTTTATATTCTAAGCAAAGAGGAAGGTGGTCGTCATACACCTTTTTTTACTGGTTACAAACCGCAGTTTTACATTCGAACCGCAGACGTTACGGGCGAGGTTACCCTTCCTGAGGGAATTGAGATGGTCATGCCGGGAGATAATGCCAAAATGAAGGTTAAACTTATTCAACCGGTTGCAATGGAAGAGGGTTGGAGATTTGCGATACGAGAAGGCGGACAGACTGTTGGTGCCGGAGTTATTACTAAGATAATTGTTTAACAGACTTACTTACTCCCCGAGTCAGGCTCGGGGATTTTTTTGCACCTTAAGGCTATGGCAGGGCTTGGAAGACTAAGAGTCAAACTAAAAAGCTACGACCACCGAGTGATCGACGAGGCGGTTGTGAAGATTATTGATACGGCCATGGCAACCGGCGCGAAGATAAAAGGTCCAATCCCACTTCCCACCAAAAGGACTCTTATTCCGATTGTTCCTTCGACTTCCAGGGGAATAAAAAATGCGCAAGAACACTTTGAAGTTTTGGTTCATAAGAGGCTCGTTGATATTTTAGACCCCTCAAGCCGGACGATCGACTCTCTCTCTAATCTCGACCTTCCAGCAGGCGTATCTATCGAAATCAAAATGTAACTTCGCAGGTCAAGTTGAATTGACTAGATTTTAGTTATACAGAGAGGATTTCTTGCTTAACCTTGCGAGGAAGGTTTTTGGAAGTTTCTTTAAGAAAACTTGAGGCCTCCAAAATTTCCATTAACACAGGCCTATTTTTTTTAGAAAAATGGACAATTACTCCCCTTACTTGTTCAGCATAATCTACAGGTTCTTTTGAGAACCAAATCATTAAAACGTCGTCTTCCTTGTCATATCTATACTTCATTTAAAATACCTCCCTTCCTTTGCTGGATAGAAAGTAATGATGATAATTATATCATCCTCTTTCCTGTGGACAACTCGTAAAACATAGTTTTTACGTAACTTGCCGGAGGCTATTAAATTGGGATAATCTGTAATATCATCTAAATGAACTGGTTGTTTTAGTATTTTCCTGACGAGCCTCTTACCGACTTTAATACCTAGTTCCTCTAAATCATTGAATTTTTTAACAGCATGCTTTGTATATACAATCTTCACTATTTCATCTTATCAAAAAGTTGAAATATATGATTCAAGTTGAATTGAAAAGATTTATTTGTTATTATACGTTGTTTCGTGGGGGTTGAGGACGAGCGGATATACGTCGTAAGCGATCTCTTCGTAAGGATGAACTTTATTGACGGCTGCCATGATTTTTCTGAGATCTTTTTTGTAACAAACAGTCTCGATTCTTTCTTCGTTAACTTCCTCAAGCTATCCAATTTCACCGATTGTCGGATGCGCTCCTTCCATCGGAATGTATTGTCCCACTCCCTTAATAGAAAAACTGCAATATTTATAATTTCCGACAACTCCGGCTCCGGCTTTTCCTATAGCTTCTCGAACTTGAGCGGTATGGGTTTCAGTTACAAATACTACGAGCTTAACGGTTTCTCCCATCATAAATGCATTATACCCCGTTTTGGGTTTGGTGTTGCACAGCCTAAGCCTAATTTGTTATAATTGCCCATAGTGGAGGTGGTTCGTCAGACATAGCCACATTTAATTTCCAAGAAGTGCCTAATATAAGGGCGCCTTGGGCGCTCTTTTTTGTTGCACAAATTTTATAATAAAAATAGCGCAACAACCCTCCAGCAAACGCTCCTTGAGCCGTGTACGAATAGTACTGAAAAGGTGAAAGGTAAGTTGCGGAGGGTGTGCGGCTTATTATGTTAAATACCCTTTTAGGATCAAAAGTTAAAATGGGACAAACCTTTGTCGAAGGGACAAGGGTTCCTGTTACATGGATTAAAACAGGTCCTTGCGTCGTCACCAATATCAAGAATATGGACCGCGACGGTCACTGGGCAGTACAGCTCGGATTCGGAGAAAGAAACCTCAAGAATACTTCAAAACCACTTCAAGGACACCTCAAAAAAATAAATCAAAAATCAAATATCAAAGATCAAAAATTACCTCGTTATTTAAGAGAAGTTAAATTAGACAAAGAGCCCGAATTTAAAGTTGGAGATGTTATAAATATTTCCGATATTTTTAAAAAAGGTGACGTTGTTGCCGTCACGGGAACTTCAAAAGGTAAAGGCTTTGCAGGAGTGGTTAAGCGTTGGAAATTCAGAGGAGGTCCAAGGACTCATGGCCAAAGTGATAGGGAGCGTGCCCCGGGGTCAATCGGTCAAGGTACAACACCGGGACGGGTATATAAGGGTAAACATATGGCGGGGAGAATGGGAGGGGGTACAGTTACCGTTAAAAACTTAATAGTTGTAGATATCGATTCTCAAAATAACGCGCTTGCTGTCTCTGGCCCCGTGCCGGGAATTCCGAAGAATTTGTTGATAATTAAAAAGATTGCGGAAGGAAGTTTAGAAGAATTGGTAGAGGAAGCGCCTCAGGTTGAGATACAGCAGGTAGAGGAGGAGGGTAAATCGGATGAGAAGCTTGCAAGCACAGAGAGCACTGAAAAAACTGAGACCACAGAGAAAGAAGAATAATTATGATTAAACTTACAATCTATTCGGCAAAAGGAACAAGAAAAGGCAGTACTAACTTGCCGAAGAGTTTCATTGAAAAAGAAAATCTGGCACTTTTATCGCAAGCCGTTCGTGTTTATGAAGACAGGAAACACCCCGGCTTGTCAAAAGTGAAGACGCGGGGTGAAGTTTCTGCTTCCACTCGTAAAATTTATAGACAAAAAGGAACCGGAGGTGCTCGTCACGGTGCAATTTCGGCGCCGATTTTTGTCGGAGGAGGGGTGGCTCACGGTCCCAAGGGGGTTAAGAGGAAATTATCTTTACCCAAAAAAATCAAAGAGAAGGCTTTGGGTGTAGCTTTGTCATTGAAGGCCAGTGAAGGTCAACTTTTAGTTGTGGATGGTCTCTCGAATCTTAAAAAGACTAAAGAAGTTAATAATTTGATTAATAAAATTGCTGAAAAAGAGGGTATAAAGGGAACTTTTAAGTTTATATTTGCTCTTTCAGACAAAAATAAGGAAGTTGAAAAGGTAGTTAGAAACATCGAGAAGATTAATGTATTGCCATTCAGGAATCTTAATGCCCACCAAGTCTACTTGGGTGGAATTTTGATTGTTGATAAAGAAGCATTGGAAGAAAAAGGGACCACAAGTATCAAAAGTAGCAAAGGTACCAAGAGTATCACAAGAATTAAGACAGCAAGAAAGGTCGTAGAAAGGAAGAGGAGTACTGGAAAAAACGCAAGGAAGGAGTCAGTGAAATCCGTAAAGAAACCCGTGTAAATCTGTAGCTATGAAACTCGAACCAGTTATTACTGAAAAAAGTACAAGATTGGCAGAAGAAGGAAAGTATACTTTTAGGGTCAATATTGGCTTGAATAAATTCAAAATAAAAAAGATCATTGAAGAAGTTTTCGGGGTTCATGTAACGAGTGTTAAAACGATTAAAGAACGCGGGGAAACCAAAAAAAATTTCCGGGGCAGGATTAGAGTTATCAAGCCTCAAAAGAAAGCCATAGTCACACTTGGAGAAAAAGAGAAGATTGATTTGTTTGAGAGTAAAAAGACTAAATGAGACAATTATTGACATTATTGCCAAAAAAATCGGGAAGAGACGTAAAAGGGCATGTATCAGTTCGTCACCAGGGAGGCCGTGCAAAAAGGTTTTTACGCGAAATCGATTTTAAACGTGACAAAAAGGAAGTTTTGGGGGTAGTTGAATTGATAGAGTACGACCCAAATCGAAATGCCAGTATAGCAAAAATCATTTACGAGGACGGAGAAAGAAGGTTTATTTTAGCCCCACTTGGCTTAAGACAGGGGAGTAAAATAATTGCGTCGTTCACGGCTCCGCTTGAACCCGGGAATGCACTGCCTTTGACTAAAATTCCCGCCGGAACCCAGGTTCACAATATAGAAATTTCGCCGGGTAAAGGTGGACAGATAGTAAAGACTGCGGGAGGATCTGCGGTTGTCCAGGGTAAAGACGAAAATTGGGTTATAGTTAAACTTCCTTCTGGTGAGACGAGAAGGTTTAGGCCAGAGTGTTGGGCTACCCTTGGCCAGATAGGAAACGTTGAATTAAAAACGAGAAGACTTGGAAAAGCTGGTAGAAAAAGAAGGATGGGTATTAGACCAAGCGTCAGGGGAGTTGCAATGCATCCTGGGGCTCACCCCCACGGTGGAGGAGAAGGAAGAAGCGGGGTTGGTTTGAAATATCCAAAAACGCCCTGGGGAAAGCCTGCGGTTGGGAAGACCAGGAAGAGGAAGAAATATTCTAACTCGTTAATTATAAGTCCGAGAAAGAAAGGACCGCATGTAGGATAATAAGTCGTATATGACATATATGACTTATAAAACTTATGAGTAGAAGTTCAAAAAAAGGACCCTTTGTAGACAGCCGCCTTGTAAAAAAGGTTAAGGCTGGTATGGGAGATAAGGCAACTCCTATTACAACTTGGATAAGAAATAGTCAAATTCCGCCTGAGTTTGTCGGAAAATACTTTAAAGTGCATAACGGTAAAATCTTTATCGACGTATTTATAACCGAAGACATGGTGGGACATAATCTAGGCGAATTTGCTTTGACCAGAACTTTTCGTGGGCATGGACAGGTTGTCAAAAGGACATTGGAGAAGACCTAACCCCGAAGAACTCTTACCTCCTCCCCGGGTTACCGTACGGTACCCGGCGTCGGAGGGGCGAGTCAACGGGGCAAGCTTATGGAAGTAAGAGCAATACAGAAATTTATTTTGATATCTCCCAGGAAACTTAGGGAAATTGTCCCTTTGGTTACAAACTTGATACCCAAAGACGCAGTCGAAAGACTGCCTTTTATAGGTAAACACGCGGCCGAGCCTTTAAGAAAGGTTATTATTGCCGCCTTAGCTAACGCAAAACAGAAAGGGATTGACGAGAAAAGCCTTGTTTTTAAAGAAATTCAGATTAATGAGGGTCCCCGTCTAAAGCGTTTTCGTGCAGGAGCCAGGGGTCGTGCCAAACCATATAAAAGAAGAATGAGCCATATCCGAGTTGTCTTGACAACTCGAAATGATCAAATTCCAAATCCTAAAACACAAACAAATTCGAATGTTCAAAATCCAAAATTTAAAGCAAAAAAGAAAAATGTTTAAAAAATTTAAATATAAATATAAATATTTAATATTGTTTAGAATTTCGAATTTCGAATTTAAGTAAAATGGGACAAAAAGTTAACCCGGTTGGTTTTAGAGTAGGGACATTTAATCCCTGGAAGTCTCGTTGGTTTGCCGATGGCCTCAAATATAAAGAATACCTTTTTGAGGATATAAAAATAAGAAAGGCAGTGATGAATAAGTTAAGGCTGGCCGGCGTAACCAGCGTTGAGATAGAGAGATTGCCCAAAAGTATGGTAATAATCATGACAGTATCACGTCCCGGAGTTGTAATAGGAAGAGGGGGAACGGGCCTCGAAGAATTAAAAAAATTTATTCTTGACGTGATAGAAAAAACCAAAAGTGATAATGTAAAAGATCTCAAGATCGATCTCAGAGTGAATGAGGTTAAAAATCCTGAGCTCTCGGCTTATCTCGTGGCTTCACGGATCGCATCTGAGTTGGAAAGAAGAATTCCCCATAGGAGAGTTGTCTCAAAGACTATCGAGCGAGTAATGCAGTCCGGGGCACTCGGTATAAAGGTTGTTCTTTCGGGAAGAATTGCCGGGGCAGAAATATCAAGAACAGAAAAGTATCATGACGGGTCTGTTCCATCCCAGACATTAAGGGAGAATATTGACTATGCACAGGTTCCAGCTTTACTGAAAAGAGGTTACGTTGGGGTTAAAGTTTATATTCATAAAAAACCCGAGGAGGAATAACTTTTTTAAATTACAAATTTGCGTAGCAAATTTGAGAGGAGTTGCCGGCTAATAGCTGAAAGTCACGGTCAGTTTATATGAACGTGACGGAAGCGAAAGCCGAGCAAGGACGAATGTTAGAACCAAAAAGAAGAAAGTTTAGAAAAGAGTTCAGGGGCCGAAGGAGAGGTAAAGCTATTCGTGGTTCAATGCTATCGTACGGCGAATACGGCCTAAAAGCGCAAGAGGCAGGTTGGTTGTCGGCACGCCAGATAGAGGCGGGGAGGCGTACAATTACTCACAGCCTTAAAAAAGGTGGTCGGGTTTGGATAAGAGTCTTTCCCGATAAACCAGTAACATCAAGAGCTGCAGGCCAACGCATGGGGGGAGGAAAGGGCGATATAGATAGGTATGTTGCAGTCGTAACGCCCGGAAGGATCATATATGAGGTGACTGGTGTGAATCCGGTTGTAGCCAAAGACGCGTTTGCAAAAGCAGCCACAAAAATGCCTTTTAGAACGAGGTTTATCAATAAGGAGGAAAGAAAAAAATGAAAAAGAAAGAGATACAGGATTTAAGAGGAAAAACGCAGGCCGAGTTGAAGAAGAAGGCTGAAGATAAAAGATTGGAATTAAGTAAGATTGTTGTTAACCTAAAAGCCTCAAAGGAAAAGAATTTGAAAAAGGCAAAAAACTTACGTCGCGAATTGGCACAAATATTAACAGTTTTGAGAGAAAAGGAAATACTGGAGCGAGACGAACTATGAAAATATTTACGGGCAAAGTCATATCAAAAAAGATGGAAAAAACCGCAACCGTCGTGGTTGAGAGAATAGTGGTCCACCCTATTTATAGAAAGAGGTTCAAAAGGCTAAAGAAATATCACGTTCATGATGAAATAGGGGTCACCCTGGGACAAACCGTGAAGTTTGTTGCCAGCAGGCCTTACAGTAAGCTCAAGAGATGGAAAGTAGTAGAAGTAGTAGAAATAGTTGGGAAAGAATCGGATAAAAAGAGCTTACCCCTTCGCAGTAAAAAGCCCGCAACTACAGGTTCCGCAGATTTAAAAAGGAGTGCACGGATTAAATCAGTGAAATCTGTTAAGAAATCCGTGTAATCAGTGGATATGATACAGCTAAGAACAATATTAAGTCCTGCCGATAATTCCGGAGCCAAAAGATTGATGGTTATTGGAATTACCCAGAAGATTGGAAAGACCGCGAGCATAGGTCAGGTTGTACGCTGCGTTGTGGTTGGCGCAGATCCTAATGGAGTGGTTAGTGATCACGAAAAAGTAAAAGTGCTAATCGTCAGAACCAAAAAAGAAGTAAGAAGAGTTGACGGAAGTTACATCAGATTTGACGATAATGCCGGGGTGGTAATCGATAAACAAGGACTGCCTCTTGGAACTAGAGTTTTAGGTCCAATAGCCAGAGAGATCAAAGAAAGGGGATATACAAAAATTGCATCTTTAGCAAGGGAGGTAGTTTAAATGTTAAAGTTTAAAGTCGGAGACAAAGTGAAAATTACATCAGGTAAAGATAGGGCTCGGGAAGGCCAGATTGAAAGAATCGTTGCAATGGGTACGCGCGCTTTGGTACCGGGAATAAATATTTACAAAAAACACGTTAAAGGTGTTCCCGGTCAAAAAGGAGGGATATACGAGATACCACGACCAGTAGCTTTTTCGAACCTTGCGGTCGTTTGTCCGAAGTGCTCAAAGCCAACAAGAGTCGGGTTTAAAGTTACGGACGGTGGAAAAGTGAGAATTTGTAGGAAGTGTGGACGAGAAATGGATAAAAAATAAGACTAATAGGACTAATACGACTTAAATGAATAGACTTAAGGAGAAATACGAAAAAGAGACAATGCCGGTTCTTGCTAAAGAGTTTGGCATCGACAATAAAATGGCCTTGCCTAAAATATCCAAGATTGTTGTTAACATGGGAATTGGAGATACACTGAAAAATAAAGAATTAGTGGAGGCTTCAGCAAAGGATTTGGCGGCAATTACTGGTCAAAAACCACAAAAAAGACTGGCCAAAGTATCGGTTGCCAGTTTCGGAATAAGACGGGGCATGTTAGTTGGTTTAAAGGTTACGCTAAGAAAAGATAAAATGTATGCTTTTTTGGACAAACTATTTTCGGTAAATTTACCCCGACTCAGAGATTTCCGCGGACTTTCAGTAAATGGTTTTGATACTCACGGTAACTATACCCTGGGTATATCTGAAGACAGCGTGTTTCCCGAGATAGACACTGCCAAGAGTCAGGTGAGGGGACTTGAAGTAACCATTGTAACAAATACAAGTGATAAAGATATATCAAAAAGATTGTTAGAGCTAATGGGCATGCCGTTTGAGAAAATTAGTGCAGAGAACAGAAAGCATAGCACAAAGGAATAAAAAATAATCTATGTGCTTTGTACTTTGCAATATGTAATGCGACCTGCCTGACGGTAGGCAGGCTGAAAGGATCTTTATGGCTAAAACGTCAAAAGTTGTTAGAGAAACGAAAAAGCTTAAATATAAAATCCGTTATAGGAATCGATGCCGCCTTTGTGGAAGATCAAGAGGTTACCTCAGGCGTTTTGGTCTTTGTAGACTTTGTTTTAGAGAGCTTGCTCATAGGGGAGAAATACCTGGAGTAAGAAAGGCAAGCTGGTAGAAAGGAATAAGATATGATTAACTATCCAATTGGCGATTTTCTAACTCAAATAAAAAATGCGAGTCTTGCGGGCAAGAAGACCGTTGAAGTTCAAACCAGTAGTTTTATCAAGGCTACCGCAAGAGTACTTCAACAAGAAAATTATCTTGAAGACGTACGTGAGGAAGGCAAAAAACTAACACTTCGCATAAGTTATAGGAAAAAAGAGCCCATAATAACAGACATCAGGCTAATTTCCAAGCCAGGATTAAGGATTTATATGGCAAGAGACGAAATTGAAAAAAGACACAGTCCGTCGATTTTGATAATATCTACGCCCAGGGGCGTGATGTCGTCTCGTGAAGCGATTAAAAAGGGGGTAGGGGGAGAAGTCATTGCAGAAATTCTCTAAAAAAGTATGAGTTTAATAGGAAAGTTACCAATAAAAATTCCTGAAGGAGTTGGCGTCAATTTAGACAATAAGACTCTTATCGTAACAGGCTCAAAGGGTGAACTAAGAAAAGTAATACCAGAGAGGGTCCTTGTAGAAACAGACACAAAGGAGATTAAAGTTTCGGTTAAAGGTAAGAGTAAACAGGCTAAGGCGCTACACGGAACTATTCGGGCCTTAATCAACAATATGGTTAAGGGTGTTACGGATGGGTGGTCAAAGAATCTCGAGCTGGTCGGAACAGGATACCGGGCAGAAGTAACAGATAATACTTTGATCCTTTCGATAGGTTATTCCCACCCCGTAAAAATAGAAGCACCAAGAGAAATTAGTTTCAGAGTAGAGAAGGGAGATATATTTATTGACGGCATAGATAAAGAGCTCGTTGGTCAAATTGCCGCAAAAATTCGAGCCATACGAGCTCCTGAACCTTATAAAGGAAAAGGAATTAAATATAAGGATGAAATTATAAGAAGGAAGGCAGGAAAAGCTGCAAAGACGGTCGGAGCACCGGCTTAGATGTAAAATGAGCATGGAAGATAAGAATAAAAAACGTTTACGTCGTAAAAAAAGCACAAGAGCTAGGGTTTTTGGTACAAAGGTTCGACCAAGGCTATCTGTATATCGTTCGTCAAAACATATATATGCACAGATTATTGATGATACGAAAGGTAAGACGGCTGTTTCGGCGAGTGATTTGAAGATGGCCAGTAAAAAACACAAAACCGCGGATTCTAAAATAGATCTGGCCTATCAGGTAGGAGAACTTTTGGCCAAAAGAGCAATAAAGGCAAAAATTAAGAGAGTGGTATTTGATCGCGGGAGTAATAAATATCACGGAAGAGTTAAAAAGCTGGCCGAAGGTGCACGGGAAGGAGGTTTGGTTTTTTAATGACAGAGTTTGGAAATATAACCAAGGAATTTGCAGAGACCGTTATCGATATAAGGAGGATTTCCAAGAAAACCAAAGGAGGAAATACTATCCGATTCTCGGCTTTGGTTGTCGTGGGAGATAAAAAGGGAAAAGTTGGTGTGGGGCTTTCAAAAGCCACCGCCGTATCCGCTGCTATTAAAAAGGCCATTAGTTCGGCAAAAAGAAAGATGTTTAAAATCCCTCTGCGCGGGACAACCATCCCCTACTCCATTAACGAAAAATTTTCTGCTGCCAAAGTTCTTCTAAAACCAGCCCCGCCAGGTTCCGGAATAATAGCCGGTGGACCAATAAGGGTTGTACTGGAAGCTGCGGGTGTTAGAGACGCTGTTGGGAAGATTTTGGGAACATCCAATAAAATTTCAAATGTTTATGCAACACTTGAGGCTCTTAAAAAAATTGCAAAAATCGATAAAAGAAAGGAAGCTCTAAAATCAAAATGAAAAAATTACCCAAAGTGGTTTCAAAAGGCAAGAAAAGATTGGGTCGCGGTTATGGCAGTGGTCGTGGTGGGCACACCGTTGGTCGAGGCCAAAAAGGTCAGAAAGCGAGAAGTTCAATAGGGATTCTTTTTGAGGGGGTTAAAATGAAAAAATCTCTGATTAAAAGATTGCCCCTCAGGCGCGGGAAAGGAAAATTTAAAGCTAAGGATAAACCGATAATTGTCAAAACGGCTTATCTTGACATTTTACCCAGCGGTAGCACCGTTGACCTTGAGCTTCTTGTTAGCCACGGCATAGTTGACAGGAGAGCTGCTCAAGATTATGGAGTTAAAATATTAGGCGACGGAGAAGTTAAGAAAAAGTTGACGATTGCGGTTCCGATTTCAAAGTCCGCCGCAAAGATGATTGAAAAAGCAGGAGGTAGGGTAGTTCCTGAAAAGAGTAATTAGATTTTTTATTTCCGCAACAAACTTGTTGAGCCTAAAAGGCGAGAATACTCTGGCCTTTAGGCCAGAGTAGTTTATGTTTTTAAAGATATTTCAATTTTTTTCTAAAGCTTCAAAGTCTCCTGATTTAAGGAGAAAATTTTTTATTACGGCCACCCTTTTGGCAATTTTTAGACTTGCTGCCCATATTCCTGCGGCGGGAATTGACAGGGGTTCTCTTCAAGCCTTTTTTTTGGGTAGTCCGCTTCTTTCTCTTCTTGACGTTTTTTCAGGGGGAACTTTGGCCAATTTTTCCATAATGGCCTTAGGGCTTACGCCTTATATTAACGCATCCATTATTATGCAGCTTTTAACCTATGTGATTCCGAGTCTTGAAGAATTGTCCAAGGAAGGGGAATTTGGTCAGGAAAAGATTAATCAGTACACGAGGTTTTTGACCGTTCCTCTGGCGGCTTTACAGGGGTTTGGGATGTACACTCTCTTACGAAGTCAGGGGGTTATTCCCTCGCTTACTCCTATTTTCTTGATTGCTTTGGTAGTAACAATGACGGCAGGGAGTATGCTGTCAGTTTGGTTGGGAGAACTGATCAACGAGTACGGTGTTGGTAACGGCATATCCTTTTTGATATTTGCCGGCATAATTGCAAGGCTTCCTGTTGTCTTTGGGCAATCTCTAGCCGTTGTTAGTTCGGCAGACGCGCTGAAATTATTTATTTTCCTTGCTCTTTCGGTTGTGATTGTCGGTCTTATAGTTTTTATGAATGAAGCGACCCGCCAGGTTCCGGTAAGCTATGCAAGGCGTGTGGGAAGAGTCGGCTTGACCTCCTCATACATTCCCTTGAGAGTAAATCAGGCGGGAGTAATTCCAATAATTTTCGCAGTATCTCTGGTGCTTTTACCATCACTTGCTACCCAATTCTTGGCAGGAATTGGGAATCCCAAAATTTCTCTCTTGGCCAGCCAAATTTCTAATCTTTTTAATCCCACCTCGTTTCTTTACAACTTAGTTTATTTCCTATTGGTGGTCGGTTTTACCTACTTTTATACGTCGGTTGTTTTTAATCCGGAGAGGATTTCGGAGAATTTGCAAAAGTCCGGAGGATTTATTCCGGGAATTCGGCCCGGTACTCAAACATCAAAATATCTGTCCTCTGTCTTGAATAGGATAACACTTGTTGGGGCGGTTTTTTTGGGTCTTATTGCAATTTTACCTTCCTTTTTTCAGAACATAATAGGGGTTGCAAATTTAGCCATCGGAGGAACGGGAATCTTGATTGTCGTTTCGGTAGTTTTGGAAGTAACTCGGGACCTTGAATCTCAACTTGTTATGAAGCGTTACGAAACATTTTTAAGATAGATATGAATATTGTGGTTTTGGGTGCACCAGCATCTGGAAAGGGTACTCAAGCACAACTGCTTTCCGAAAAGTTTAAATTATTTCATTTTCAAACGGGAGAATTGTCAAGAAGTTTGGCAAAAAAAGACCCGAGAATCAAGAAGATTGTTGATTCTGGAAAGTTAATTCCTGAAGAGGAGATGACGATGTATGCTCTTGATTATCTTAAGGAGAATAAACCCGACTTAAAAAACATATTATTTGAAGGATTCCCGAGATTTATTTCTCAATATGAAGCACTGGAGAAATTCCTGGAACTGAAGGGAGACGGTATAGATGCGGTTATATCTTTGGATATTAGTGAGAGAGAAGCAGTAAGAAGACTTTCGGCAAGGAGAATTTGTGAGAATTGTGGTGAGATTTATAACCTTATCACTACTCCTCCACCGGAAGAAGGCAAATGCGGCAATTGCGGTGGTAAATTGGTCCAAAGAGCAGACGATAAACCAGAATCAATAAAGGTTAGGTTTAGTTATTACAAAGATAATACAGAGAAGCTGATTGATTATTTAGACCGGAAAAAAAAGTTAATAAGGATTGACGGTGAAAGGCCGATTGAAGTTATTTTTAAGGATATTTTGCAAAAATTGAAAGTTAAAGATGCGAGAAAACACTAAAATACCTATTAAAACGCCGGATGAAATTGAGGTAATGAGAGAGGGCGGAAGAAAGCTTGTAAAGGTTAAAAAAGAACTTTTAGAGGCTGTAAAAGAAGGCGTGAGAGCAAGTGAGATTGATAACTTAGCCGATAAATTAATAGAAAAAGAAGGTGGAGAGGCATCTTTCAAAATGGTTTCTGGCTACTCTTGGGCAACTTGTGTAAACATAAACGAAGGAGTCGTACACGGAATACCAAAAAAAGAAATTGTTTTTAAAAGGAACGACGTCGTGAGTGTTGATGTGGGAATGTTTTACAAAGGATTTCATACAGATACGTCGTTTACTAAGGCTATAGGATCAAATCCCAATCTTGAGAGATTTTTGGGGTCAGGTAGGAGTGCTTTAGAAAAAGCAATTCAGGAGGCAAGAATTGGAAATCGAATCTACGATATATCCCAAGCTATTGAATCAACGATGAGAAAAAATGGCTACTCCCCTATCCGAGCTCTCGTTGGTCATGGTGTTGGTCGAGCTTTACATGAGGAACCTCAAGTTCCCTGTTTTACAAATGGAAATAGAGAAGAAAGTCCAGAAATTCCTCTGGGCGCAGTCTTTGCTGTCGAGGTAATGTACGCGATGGGGAGTCCTGATGTAAAGATTGCGTCAGATGGGTGGACAATCTCAACCTCGGATGGTACAATATCAGGACTTTTTGAAGATACGGTAGTAGTTAGCCCAAAAGGTCCACTTGTAATAACTTAATAAGAGTGAATAAGAAAGCTAATGGATTCATTAGCTTGTTTTTTGGTTCAAAGTATGCAAAACAAGGATAGTTTGAAAATTGAGGGGGTAGTGACCGAATCTCTTCCAAATACAATGTTTAGAGTTGAGCTTGATGACGGAAGAGTTATACTGGTTACCTTGAAAGGAACATTACGCAGGAGATACATAAGAATTTTTCCCGGAGATAAAGTTTTGGTTGAAATGACTAAATATGATAAGGAGAGAGGAAGGATTATTCAAAAATACAGGAAATAAAATTGTTTTAAAGGCTTAAGCCGTGTAGGATAGAAAACCTGTCCTGAGCGAGCGAAGCGAGTCGAAGGATGAAAGTTCAGTCGTCAGTCAAAAAAAGGTGCCGAGATTGCAAAATAGTAAAGCGTAAAGGCGTTTTATACGTGATTTGTAAAAATCCAAGGCACAAACAAAGACAGGGTTAACATATAAGTCGCATAGGACTTATAAGAATTATATATGGCAAGAATTGCTGGAGTTGAATTACAAGACAATTGGAAAGTCGGCTTTGCCCTTACAAAAATAAAGGGCATAGGTTGGCCGTTATCCAAAAAGACACTTACTAACCTTAAATTGGACGATGGGAAGAGGGTTTCCGAGTTGACGTCTGACGAGATTTCGAAATTAGCAAGCGAGGTTGAAAAGTATCCTATTGAGGGAGAACTAATAAGACAAGTAAAGGGTAATGTTCAAAGGCTAAAAACGATTGGTTCTTACCGCGGCGTAAGGCACGTAAGGGGTTTACCAGTACGTGGGCAAAGGACAAGAAGTAACGCCCGTACCAAAAGAGGAAAAAGAAAAACTGTTGGAGCATTCAAGAAAGAGGCTTTATCTAAATTAGACCAGAAAACTTCCGAGAAGTAAAAGTGAAATGGTGGATCAAAAGAAAACAAAAAAGAGGGTAATCACACCGGTAGAAGACAAGGGCAGGGGTAGGATTTATGTTTCTGCCTCGTTCAATAACACCCTAGTCACCATGACCGATGAGTATGGGAATACTTTAGTTTGGGGTTCTTCTGGAAATGTTGGTTTCAAAGGAACGAGAAAGTCAACTCCTTTTGCGGCAACGATGGTGATCGATAAGGTTATAAAAAAAGCGAAAGAAGAACACAAAATTCAGGAAGTAGAAATTTATGTCAAAGGACCGGGATCGGGAAGAGACGCGGCTCTTCGGGCAATCAGGGCCGCGGGACTAAAAATTGCCATGATTGCCGACGTAACACCGATTCCTCACAACGGTCCAAGACCGAAGAAAAAAAGAAGAACATAGGAAATATGGCTAGATATACTGGACCAAAAGATAGACTGTCAAGACGAGAAGGTTATGACCTTTTTGGAAAGGGATCTAAATTAACTAGAGTAAATATACCCCCGGGCGTTCATGGCCCTAAAGGCACGAGAGTGGGTTCTCAATATGGACGCCAGTTGAGAGAAAAACAAAAGGTTAAAAGAATGTACGGAATAATGGAGAGACAGTTCAAAAGATACGTTACAAAAGCTCTAAAATCCAGAGGAAATACAGGAGAAATGCTCCTTAGCCTTTTGGAAAGAAGACTGGATAACGCAATTTTCAGACTGGGTTTTGCGCCTACTAGAGCCGCAGCAAGGCAACTTGTTTCTCATAGGCACGTATTCATCGACGGCAAGAGGGTTAACATTCCTTCTTTTGAGATAAAACAAGGTAATGCAATTTCCCTATCGCCTGCCGCCATAAAAATTCCGTCCATAAAAAAGCAACTCGAGGAAGATCATAAGCTTCCCTCATGGCTTAAAAGGAAAGCGGCTGTAGGCAAAGTTACCGGTCTACCTAAAAGAGAAGATATTATGGAACCTATTTCGGAACAAGATATAGTAGAGTTTTACTCTCGTTGAGAGAAAAACAAATTCGAAATTCTAATATCGAAATCCTAAACATTAAATAAAATGGCAATTTTTTTAAAGTTCAAACAAGTAGGTAGTAAGTAATAGTTTGGTAATTGGGATTTAAATTTTTGAATTTGTTTAGAATTTAGAATTTAGGATTTAGTGCTTAGGATTTCTCAAGCAAGGCTTGAATGAGGGAGGTGATTTAAATGATTAATGAACCAATTTTTGAAGTGAAAGAAGAAAAAAAAGAGGGTAATTATGCCAGATTTGTCATTTCGCCCTTGGAACAGGGATACGGCCATACCCTTGGGAATTCATTGAGAAGAGTTCTTTTAACTTCGTTACCCGGGGCAGTAATAGTAAGCGTAAAAATTCAGGGAGTTAAACACCAGTTCACGACCCTTAAGGGTGTGAAAGAGGATGTTGTTGAGTTTTTACTAAACCTTAAGAAAGTTCGCTTTAAGACAACTAGTGAAAAGCCGACTAAAGCCTCTATTTCTGTAAGCGGGCCTGGCGATGTTAAAGCATCTGACATAAAAACCGATGCGGAAATTACGGTAGCAAACCCAGATCTTTTCTTGGCGTCTCTAAGCAAAGGAACGAAATTAGAAGCTAAATTGGAAATTGAGGTAGGAACAGGGTATTTGCCGAGTGAGGAAAGGATAACAGAGGAGATTGGTTTAATTCCACTCGATGCGTCGTTTTCGCCTATTGTTAGGGTAAATTACAGGATCGAAGAAACTCGTGTGGGTAGACTTACAAATTACGATAAACTTATTTTAGAAGTCTGGTCTGACGGAACTATTGATCCGAAAGAGGCACTACTGACCTCTGCGAAAATATTGGTCGGCTACTTTAATCAACTCGTTTCACCAAAGAAAATTGAGAAGAAGGAAGAGTCGAAGAAAGATGAGTTGGGTGCTATCGGAAAACTTTCTGTTGAGGAGATAGGTCTTCCAACAAGAGTTGCAAACGCTTTGGTTAAAGCCGGTTACGAATCTGTCGAGGATTTGGTTAACGCGAAACGAGACGAGCTGGTCAAAGTTAGAAACCTTGGTGAAAAGTCGGTGAAGATTATTGAAGCGGCTCTTGGAGAAAAAGGGCTATTACTTAAATAGCAAAAACATGAAGAAGAAAGTATTTGGACGCAAACTCTCGAGAGACAGGGGTTCTAGGGAAGCGCTTTTTAGATCGTTAATAAAAGCGCTTATTTTACATGGTTCAATTAATACTACAAAAGCAAAAGCAAAGGCTATTCAATCCGACGTTGATAAACTTGTTACCTTAGCAAAAAAGGGCGATATGAGTGCAAGAAGGAGGGTGTATGCGATTTTGGCTAATGATAAAGCGAGTATCAAGAAACTCTTTGGAGAGATTTCGGAAGCTTTTATTAATAAAATTGGCGGTTTTACCAGAATAATTAATTTACCAAGAAGGCGTGGGGATTTGGCAGAAGTTGCTAGATTGGAATGGAGTAGGAAAATAGTGATAAGTGACAAGCAAAAAGTGACAAGTAAGAAAGGAAAAATAGATGAAAAAAGAAGTTTAAAAGAAAATGTTCAGAGTAGAGAAAAATCTAAAATTAAAAGAGAGAAAACTGTAATTTAGAAGCCCAAATAACTTATTACTTATTTCTTATTACCTATCGCTTGATTATGAAGACTTATCAACCAAAAGCCAAAGATGTTAAGCGAGGATGGCATCTTGTTGATGCTAAAGATGCTGTTTTAGGAAGATTGTCAACACAAGTTGCCATTTTTTTAATGGGAAAGCATAAGCCGACCTATTCAAATCACATGGATATGGGAGATTATGTTGTTGTGATAAACGCTTCTCGGATTGAACTTACTGGGAAGAAACCCAAGCAAAAAGTTTATAGGAGTCATTCAGGTTACCCCGGAGGTTTTAAGGAGGTAAAGTTTGAAAAAATGATTAAAGAGCAACCGGAAAAAGTTATAGAGCACGCCGTTTCCGGAATGCTGCCCGATAATAGGCTAAAATCAGACCGAATTAGGAGACTGAAGATATTTGCAGGTGGAGAACATCCATACGTTGAAAAAATCAAAGATCAAAAATGAAAGATCAAGTTTGCAAACTAAAGATTCAAAATATTTAATTTTTGATTTAATAAGTAAATTATGCCGAAGAACAATAAACCAAATTATACATACGCCGTAGGGAAACGCAGGTCTGCTATTGCCAGAGTGCGTATTTTCAAAGGTAAAGGAGAAAATACGGTTAACAGTAAGCCAATAGAGGATTATTTCCCCGGAGCCGTTAATAAAGAAATCTGGTCGAAGCCTTTTAAGGCAGTAGAGGGAAGTGATAAATATTTCGTAAGCGTCAAGGTGACGGGTGGTGGACTAAAAGGACAATTAGATGCAGCTACCCACGCGGTTGCCAAAGCACTGGCTAAGGAGAATAGGGAGGCTTTTCGGACTCCGCTTAAAAAACTGGGTCTTTTGACCCGTGACTCCCGTATCCGTGAACGCCGAAAAGTCGGCATGGGCGGGAAAGCAAGGAGGAAAAAACAGTCGCCTAAGCGATGATTTTTCCGACGAAGTCCCTCACCAATCGCAGCACGAAGCGTGTTCGAATAGAACCCAAAAGCGAAGTGCTAAGATGGTGTGGGGACAAGGCGCAAGTAACAATCTCCAAAGAGATAGTTTACTGAAGTCGACTTCACTGGATTTTGCAAAAATTCCTACTAGAATTGTTGTATGGCAATTGAAAATGAAATGCACCCAATCCAAGTAAACATACTTTTGGTTTTGCTTTTTAGAACCAAAGCACGCTTTTCTGAGTTAAATACCTTAAAAGTACCAAGTGACCAGTTTAACTTTCATCTGAAAAAGCTAGTAGAAGCTGCTTTAATAGAAAAAAGTGGTAATTTATACCGTTTAATGCCAAAAGGAAAAGAGTTTGCCAATAGATTTGATACTCAAAATTTAGTACCAGAACGTCAAGCAAAAGTAGCAGTGTTGATTTGTTGTGTAAAAAAGGAAAAAACTGTAAATAAATACCTGGTTCAAAAACGGTTAAAACAACCCTATTATGGCTATTACGGATTTTTTGGAGGAAAAATTAGATGGGGTGAAACGGTTTTCGAAACCGCTAATCGAGAACTTAAAGAGGAAACCGGATTAAGTGGAAAATTAAAGCTTGTAGGCATTAAGCACAAGATGGATTACTCAAAAGATTTGAAGCTGCTTGAGGACAAGTTCTTTTTCACTTTCAAGGTAACTAACTTAACGGGAAAATTAATTGAAAAGTTTGAGGGCGGGGAAAATGTCTGGTTAACCGAAGAAGAAATTTATAATCTTCCTAATTTATTTGATGGAGTTAACACAACTTTGGAGATGGTAAAAGGAGTAGGTCTAAGTTTTATTGAAAGAAAGTACAAGGTTAAAAGATATTAATATCACCTTTTATATATGTTACAGTGTACTGTTACACTGTAACACCACTTCATGGTTGAATTTTACTTTTCTTTGTGTATTCCGGTATAACTTCAGGATGTTCGACCGAAATTATTTCATCGAGCGTTTTTCGCGCCCTATAAAGCTTACCTTCGACAGCCCGTTCAGAAAGTCTAAGTTGTTTAGAAATCTCCCGTATAGTCATTTCTTTCCAATATCGAAGGAAAAGTAATTGCTTTTTGTCTTCGGGAAGCAATTTTATACAGGCCCTGACAGAGGCTCTTAATTCATCAAGTGCCAGTCTTTCGGTTGGTGAAAGCTCGGTGAAACTTGCCCCGGCTATTTCTTCCAAAAGCGGCGCAATGAATACGGATTCTTTGTGGATTTCTTCACGATAATAATCTGCGATTTTATTTAAAGCAATTCTACAAACCCAAGTAAAGAAACTACTTTTATGTTCAAACGCATTCCACCCCTCCCAGGCGGCAGAAACAGTTCTTGCGAAAACTTCTTCAGCCATATCTTGGTTTCCCCCAACCCTTTTAACAATAAATTTCATCAGAGGAAGTGCAAAACTTCGATATAGGATGACGAATGATTTATGTGGGGTTTTAGGCATGGGAGTGACTAACAGTATATCACCCCCGCAAAGTATTTTGAAGGTAAGGCAGGATTATGTCCTTGAAAAGTATTAACGGATTTTTCGAGTACCCTGATGTCCCCGAATTGGGTATTAGAGGAAGTAACAAGCACAATTGGGTTCCTGCAGATTTTATAAATGTAAAACTGAATGGATTAATAGAGGCGGGTGTATGTGGTTATCAAAGTTTGCGGAATACCGTTGAAAGGATTACGACTCAGGTACGAGAATTTAGATCTGGATATGTTAACTTAGAAGGTCAATCAAAGGGGGACGTTTACCAAAGTTCGGTGCCTGGCGATTGATGCTTCAATTACCCCTGAAGTAAAATATAGTAGAATTTAACCTTAAGATGGCTTCTAGTTATAAAAAAATATACAAAGCAACGGCAGTGTCTCCCGCGAACATAGCTTTTATTAAATTTTGGGGGAAGAAAAATCCTAAACGAAATATTCCCTTTAATGACTCAATTTCAATGAATTTGAGTAACTGCATTACAACAACTACTGTTGAATTTAATCCGCGTTTCAGAAGCGACAGAGTTATTCTCGACGGTAGAGAACTAAAAGACGAGAAAAAATTTAGGGTGTTAAAAATGATTGATCTCGTAAGAGAAAAATCAAATATACCATGGGGGGTAAAAGTAGAATCGAAAAATAATTTTCCTTCAGATGCAGGAATTGCATCGTCTGCATCCGGGTTTTCAGCTTTAGCACTATCAGCAAGTGTTGCTGCGGGATTAAATCTATCTCTCAAGGAACTTTCCATCCTCGCTCGCTTTGGCTCTGGTTCAGCATCACGCTCTGTAATAGATGGTTTTGCCCAATGGAACAAAGGAAAGAATAGCAATTCCTCTTACGCGATTCAAATCGCACCCCCAGAACATTGGGACGTCAGAGATATTGTAGTAGTTGTTGAAGCCGAGAAGAAAAAGAAAAGTTCTACTGAAGGACATACGGTTGCTCCAAAAAATCCATTTTTTACAGTCCGACAAAAACTTCTCTCTAAAAGAATTCGAAATATAAAAAATGCACTTCTTAAAAAAAACTTTAAAAAATTTGGAGAACTTTTGGAGGAGGAGGCAATTGAACTTCATATAATTGCAATGACTTCTAAACCACCTATCTTTTATTGGAATAAAGGAACTATTGAGGTAATAAATAAAGTAAGGGAAATTAGAGAAAAGGGAATTTTAGCGTATTTTACTATGGATGCAGGCCCTAATGTTCATGTAATTTGTATTGCAAAGGATGCAAAAATATTAAATAGGAAATTGAGAAGAATTCCAGAAATTTTATTTACTATTATTAATAAACCCTCAGTCGGGACTCACTTGTTAAAGAAGCACCTTTTCTAATATGAAGGAACTTATTTTGATTAAATTAGGAGGAAGTCTGATAACCGATAAGTCGAAACCTTATTCAGCAAGGAATTCTGTTATCAATAGATTAGCAAAAGAAGTAAAAAGCGCATTAAAGACTAAAAAGGCGAGAATTATAATTGCCAACGGAAGCGGATCTTTTGGCCATAGTGCTGCTTCAATATATAAAACTCAGGAAGGAATAATAAATAAAAACAGTTTAAAAGGTTTTTCGGTTGTTGCCGATGCAGCAATACAAATAAATAGAATTGTAATAAACGAGTTTCTAAAGTTTGGTTTACCGGTAGTTTCATTTTCTCCATTGAGTTTTATAATTGCTTCAGAGAAAAATCCTAGGAAATTATTCATCGAACCGTTAATAAACGCGCTAAATTTGGGTTTGATTCCTGTTATTTATGGCGATGTGGTTATTGACTATAAGAGAGGTTTTTGTATTCTCTCGGGAGAAAAAACTTTAACTATTTTAGCCAAAAAATTAAAAAGCGATTATACCAAAATAAGAATAATTTATTGTGGAGACACCGACGGGGTGCTAGATAAGTACGGTAAAACAATTCCGTTAATAAATGATTCAGTATTTAATAAAATTAGAAAAGATATAAAAGGTTCGAAAGCAATCGATGTAACAGGAGGCATGCTTCACAAAGTTCAAGAGAGTTTAATTTCTGCAAAAATCGGAACAAAGATTTTGATAATAAACGGCATGAGGATTAATGAGCTGGAAAAAGCAATTTTAGAAAAAGGTTATAAAGGGACTCTGGTTAAATAATGAAAGGAAAAATTAATAAACCAGAAGTAGTATTGGTCGATAAAAACGATAACGTTGTCGGATATAAAGAGAAATTTGCCGCTCATAAAAACCCCGTTCCTTTACATCGAGCTATTTCTGTTGTGATTTTTTCACCAGACAGGAAAAGCATGCTTCTTCAAAAAAGATCTACCAAAAAGCCGACTTGGCATCTCTTCTGGTCAAATACGGTTTGTAGCCATCCTTTTAAAGACGAAAGCTATGCCGATGCAGCCACTCGCAGATTGAAAGAAGAAATGGGTTTTTCGACTCCATTAAAAGAAATCTTCAAGTTTATGTATAAAGCTGAAATGGACGAAATTTGGGGAGAACATGAATTCGATACTGTCTTTGAAGGAGTATATGACGGACCTGTATATCCCAATCCTGACGAAGTAGTGGATCATAAGTGGATGACAATTGATAAACTGAAGAAAGATATGAAAGAAAATTCCAAAATCTATACTCCTTGGTTTAAAATAATTCTGAAAAGGTATTAGAATGAATCAGGCTTATGGTAAAAATTATTATAGATCCTGTTAAGCTGGGGAATTTGGAGGTTGGTTGGTGGAGAGCTCACCACGAGGGCGATAAAGGCAAGTTGTTGGAACTTCTGGTAGAATACAACGTAAATTTTTATGGTTTTTCTCAAGATGAAGCCAAAGATGCAATTGGCGATTTGATTCAAGGAGTTAAATATCACGACACAAGAGAATGGGCTAAGGCAATAGATTCGGTTTCAAAATTCTACTTACGAGTAAAAGAAAAAACTGAACTAAGTTTTGATCCAGAAGAAATTGCAGGTTTAGAGGTTGGTTGGTGGAAGTTGCATGACGATCTGGAAAATAATCCTGATAAATCTAAACTTGGGGAAGCTTTTGCAAAGCTCTATGCCGTCCAGTTCGGGGTGGAGGAAGAAAAGTTGACTAAAGCGGGCAGGCTTAAGGCAGAAGCAACGAGGCAACACGATATAGCTGAGGAACCCTCAACGCCTACAAGAGAAATTGAGAAGCACTGGAAAAAAGCGAATCAGCTCTTAGTTAATTTTCATTCAGAACTGAAAAGGGTCTTATCTTAAGTTTAATTTTGGGGTTTATGTTATAATTTCCGCTATGGCTGAAAGTAAAACAATATCTCTTCCAAAGGGTACTCAAGTTCCGGATCATGTTGCGATTATTCTTGACGGTAATCGCAGATGGGCAAGGGCAAGAGGTTTACATACTTTGGAAGGACACAAGGCGGGGTTCGAAGCTGCAAGGAAGGTTGCTAAATCTGCGCGAGCTTTGGGCATTCACACACTTACGGTCTGGGGATTTTCTACTGAGAATTGGGATCGTTCAAAAGAAGAAATAGACTACCTAATGGGATTGTATTGGCAATTTGTTAAGGATGTAAGAAAAGATGCAAAAAAAGATGGAGTGAGGTTCGTACATTTGGGCAGAAAAGATCGATTCCCAAGAGATTTAATCCGCTTTATGTCTAAAGTTGAAGAAGAAACGAAAAATAACACAAAACACGTTTTTAATGCCGCGCTTGATTATGGTGGTAGGGATGAAATTATTAGAGCTGTTAAAAAAATTGTGAGCGATAAAGTACCAGTGGAGAAAATTGATGAGAAATTACTCGCTTCATATTTAGATACCGCGGATCAACCTTACCCTTATGTTGATCTCTTAATACGAACCTCGGGAGAACAGAGGACAAGCGGGTTATTACCATGGCAGATGGCTTATGCTGAGTACTATTGGGAACTTGATCACCTTCCTGATTTTACTGCAGAAAAATTAAGAAATATTTTAATAGACTATTCTAGAAGGAGAAGGCGGTTTGGAGGGAATGATGTTCAGGAGCATCTTAAATTTAAACCGGAAGTTTCTGCAAAGTTGGAACTTAATTGGTGGAGGTTGAGGAAAATTCCGGAAGGGACAAGATTTAGAGATTACGCAATACAGCATCTTAAAGAACAGTACGGGTTGTCAAAAGAGTTGGCAATTGAAGCGGCAAAGCTCATGACTCAGGCAGTTGTGAGTGGAGAAGAGAAGAGATGGGAACAGGCAAAGAGGCCTCTGAAAAAGTTTTATCGACTAATTAAAGACGAACTGAAACTTGCTTTTGAACCGTCATTGGCAACATCCCTGGAAATCAAATTGTGGCAGGACTTGAGCGACAAGGAATCGATTGAACAGGCTTACGATATCGAGGATGTGGCAAGACAGCTTTATGCCGAGGTTTACAGAATCTCTCTTTTTCAGGCGGCAAAACTAGCCCATTTAAGAGTTCTAGCTGGAGTTGAGAGAAATTTAGCCGAGCGCGGAATGGGTGAACACCACTGGGCACGCGCCGAAGACTATCTTCAAAAATTTTATAGCGCACTTAAAGAGAGAGTTGCTTAGATCTTCTTTAATTTTATTGCAAGTTTTTCGGTTTCGGAAAGTAAGTCTTCGACTTCACTCAGACCTTTTTCCCAGAAAGTTTTATCGGTTATATCAATCCCCAATTTATTAAATATATTTTTAGGCGAATCCGATGTTCCTGCTGATAGAAATTCTTTGACCTTTACGATAAATTTAGAATCTTTTTTGACCGATGACTGTAGCGACTTAGAAATCAAAAGACCGCTTGCATATGAGTAAACGTAGAAAAAATATCTGAAATGTTGGACATGGATCCACCAATTTTGGCTTCCTTCAGATTGTTCAACAAAGGGGCCCATATATGAAGCCATATGTTTTTGAAAAAGTTCTCCTATCTCGGCTTTACTTAAATAACCCTTTTCCCGTAATTTTTTATGAAGTTCCCATTCAAAATTGTAAAAAGCCACTTGTCTGAATATTGTTGAAATTTCTTCGTCCAATTTCATAATTAAAAGAGTAAGTTTAAGCTCTTCATCGGCCGTTTCTAGAAGGTGCTCGAGAACAAAATCTTCCATAAAAGTAGACGCAACTTCGGTTGAAGCAGTACTTGTTCCGAAATTCACTGAATTTTGGGCTTTTTTTACAAATTCAAAGTTAATTCCGTGTCCCATTTCATGGGCAAAAGTCAAAACGTCATTAAGCTTATCCGTCCAATTCAAAAGAGAATAGGTCGGGTGAATTATCAAGCCATATGTGCAAAAGGCCCCGGAATATTTTCCCTTTTTTGGGTAAACATCTATTCTTCCTTCATTCACAAATTTTGTAAATATTTCTGCAAATTCCGGATCAAGATTTCCAAAAACTTTAGTTAATATGTCAACACTTTCCTCATAGTTATACTTTTTGTCTATTTCTCCGTACTCTACATTTCGCTCGTGGTAGGCTAACTTGGGAACCTTAAGAAGTTTTGCTTTAAGTTTGTAGTATCTTTTGGGGATATCAAAGTGTTTAGTTACGGTTTTTGTCAACGCATCCACAACTTCGGTTTCAATGTCGTCCCCGATATGCCTTGATTTATCCGGCCTGTCAAACCCCCGAAGTTCGTCATTAATTTTTTTATTTAGAAAAACTGAATTTAGCTCATGCTCGGAGACGTCTGAATGCTTATAGAGTATTGTATTAAAAGCTTCAGCTGCTTTATCTCTCGCCTTTTTGTTACGACTTCTCATAAGACCTGTTAAATCCGTAAAGTTTTTAACCGTCTTTTTGCCCTCCTCGTCTAAAACATTTGCCTCTTCTTTTGTCAGAAATCCTTGAGTCATTTTTACCCAATTTGCGTGTGAAGTTATCCCTTTCAGGTTCAATATTTTTTCCTCCGGCTCGGAAAGTAAATACTTTGATTTAATAAAGAGGTGTTCCAAAAAGTGTTTGTAAGGAGCAATTGGTTTATAAGTTAAAAATTTTTTCTGAAGTTTTGGCTTAATTTTTGCTATTCTTAACTTGAAAAATTCCATATCGTTTTCTATTTTTTTCGAAAACTCGGTTGCTTTATTTTCGTGTGCTTTAAGATTTGGGTCGTTTTGGTCTTGGGAAGTTCTTAAATGAAAATAATAATCTTCTTGGGAATTAAATCCATAAAACCTCAACCAGTTTTCATAGTCGTCTAAAGCTTTTTTAAGAATAACAGGACTTAATAAGTAATCGCCACGGCTTTTCCATTTTTTAACGAAACTATTTGTTGCAGTCAAAACCCTTTTTCTTTGTTTTTCTATTTTCGGATCATTATCCGACTTAAAAAGAGGCGATAAATCCCAAGTAATTTTCATCTTGTTCATTTTATCTTCCTGAGATTGTATCATATGTAATATATAGAATATGGGTTCAATAAGTCTTTTATTAATCTATTCATTTATTGGTAGTGTTGCAGGATTAATTGGTGGAGTAATCCTGCTTTTTAAAAAGGACTGGGCGAAGGCGCTTGCATCTGTCTCTGTTCCTCTGGCTGCCGGAATACTTTTAGCACTCTCTCTTCTTGATCTTTTGCCTGAAGCGGTTGAGGAAGTGGGAGAAACCGCTTTTAGTGTAATCTTAGTTGTTTTTGTAGTACTTTTCCTGATTGAGAGGTTTTTCTTTTATCTTCACCATCACCAGGAAACCGGCGAGAAACATGCGGGACACAGTCATGTTCAAGGCGAGGAAATTGTGCCTTTAATTATTTTCGGAGACACTATACATAACTTTCTCGATGGAGTAGTAATAGGCGCAACCTTTTTGGTTAACCCCACGCTTGCTATGGTTGTTTCCTTTTCAACTTTCTTGCACGAAACTCCCCATGAAATTGCTGATTTCGGAATTCTTCTTTCGAAGGGTTGGAGTAGAAAAAAGGCATTTTGGGCTAACTTTTTTTCATCGCTGGCAACTTTTCCCGGAGCAATACTTACTTATTTTTACGCCGAGAGAATTGAGGCGGGCGTTGGAATACTTTTGGCATTGGCAACAGGCTTTTTTCTTTATGTTGCGACAACGGATTTTTTGCCCGAAGCTACTCACGCTCCAAGAAAGTTTTTAGGCCAGCAGGCGATTTTTTTGATAATAGGAATTTTGGCAATTGTTGGAATTAGAATTCTTTTCCCCGAAATCGGTCACTAGAGTTTTAAGGAAAAATAGCTAGTTTTAGACCTGCAGTAAAGAGAAAAAGTGCGATTATTTTTCTGAACTTATTTTTAGAAATATCATCTATAAAATTTTTGGCCAATTTTGATCCTACAAAAGAAATTGGAACGAAAAGAAAAAGTCCCCAAAGTAGATTGCCGGTAAGTCTGGTTCCACCAAAAAAATATGTGACTAGGCGTGCAGGATCTATGAAAATTGCAATTGCACCCGAGGTAAAAAGATAGGTTTCTTTAGGTAGATTAAAGGCGGATAAAAACATAGCCCTTACAGGCCCGCCTATTCCGAAAGTCCCCGCAATAAGTCCTGATAAAGTGCCGCCTAAACCAGCACTTATCCGTGTTTGGGGGATCTTAAATTTAGGCTTGGCGGTGATTAGAAAAACGTAAAAAAGCAAAAGCACGCCCAATAATCGTATAAGAATTGTCTGTGGCTCTGAAACTGCAAGTTTCGCTCCGAGTGAACTTGCTATTACGCCCGGAACTCCGAAAGATAAAAGTAGTTTCCAGTTGACCCCTTGTCTAAAAAGAATTATTTCCCAAAGGTCGTCGAAAAAATGGATTATTCCGATAAATAGAAGTGCGATAGGGTAAGGGATAAAAAAGAGCATGATGGGAAGCATAATTGTCGAAGAACCAAATCCTGCCATAGTTCCGACAAAGCTTGCGAAAAGAGTAAGAAGGCTAATTAATATTATTTCCACCCTTTAAGGATAACACAATAGAATTCTGAAGAAGACGCGTTATTTAAAGGTAAATTTAAATTCCTTACCCACTGCATCGGCAATTTTGTAGAGTGTGGCAATTGTTACATTTTGTTCTCCAGACTCAATTCTTGAAATGAATTCTCTTTTAACATCCATTTTCTTAGCAAGTGCCTGTTGAGAAAGTCTTGCTTTCTGTCTTAGCTTTCGTAACTCCCAAGCAGCCATTAAGTATCTTGCTCTTTCCTTTATTCTTTTCTGTCTTTCATTGGGATAACTTGCAAAAAGATCATCATAATCAATCAATTTTCCAGTTCTCAATCCCTCCTTGATTTTTTTATAACTAATTTTGCTCATATTGTTTTAACCTCCTTTGTGCATTCTTAATTTTTTTAACAGGTGTCTTTTGAGTTTTTTTCCTGAAAAAATGTAAGACTAAAATATTTGTTTTCCCAAAATAGGTAAATAAACCTCGATATTCACCTTTAATTTTTACTCTAACTTCAAAAATATCTTTAGAAATCTTTTTACCTTCGGGAGATTCAAGCCTTCCTTTTTTCCTAAGCGTATCTAGAGATGCTTGAAATTCATCCTGTACTTCTAAAGAAAATTCCTTAAGTTCTTTCCCTGCATTTTCGTCAATTACAATTTTCTTTTCCAGATAGTAACTTAAAAGTTACATTCTGTCAAGAGGTTTCGATTTCGAAATTGCGTAGGTTTTCTATCAACGGACGAACTTTTTCTTCGGTAATATCTTCTGGTTTGATTTTGCAATGAGCGAAAATTTGTTTTTCTATACTTTTCCAAGCAGATGCTAGTTTATCAAATTCAGCCTCCGATCGTTTTTTTCGTTTATAACCATATCTTTTCTTAAGTTCCGATAATCTGTTTTTTAACGTATCAACCCTATAAGGAGCTATCCTCATATCAGAATACTTTATGATTTTTCTTTCGAATCTTTTAGAGTCTGCTATTTCCAGAGTATAAGAGAACTCAAGATTGTGAAGGATGTCTGTGATGTTTTGGTCTAAACCAATTTCGTTAATAATATTTATGGTGGCGGTGTGATCGTTACTTCCATATTTTTCGATAAATTCGTTTTGTACTCTCAACCAATAGCCTAAGTCTTTCTCTTTAGTAATTTCAGGCGGCCATTTGTTGAAATCTGACTTTACGATATTACCAATGTCGTGTAAAAGACATGCTGGTATTATTAAATTTTTATCTACTGGTTTTTGAAAGTTATCGGAAATCATTGATGCAACTGCAGCAACCCTCAACATATGATCTTGAAGTCGGGGCATGATTTTGTATTTTTTGTAGATTTCAGAGACTTTCATAAAAATAGTAGTTAGTAGCAAGTAGTATGTAGCATGGGATTATCTGGATTTAATACTTTTTATTAGACCTGTAATTAGCTTGTGAACAATAACTGTTTGTTCCCAAACATCATGAAACTCATTTTCAGGCAGGTATCTGATATCCTTTGATATTATCAGTTGATTTTGTAATTCTGTCAATGAAGCTTGTGCTAAATAATAAAACTGGATTTTTTCTTTATCGCCATGTCTTCCAAATCCTTCTGCAATGTTGCTAGTTATAGAAATGACAGCTCGAAGCATTTGCGAAACTAAAATAAATGTTTCCTGCCTTGGATAGTTCTCAACTATTCTGTAAATTGTTAACACTAAATTGTGAGCTTCCTTCCAAGTGTTCAGTTCAGTAAAAGATTTAATTCCCATACTACTTTCTACATTCTACATGCTGCAAATAATATATTGTTGTCTTTTTTCAAAAGTGCTAAGATTAATTTGAAATGGAAGGATTTTTGTTAGTTTTATTAGGTATAGGTTTTCTTCTAGTTTTATCTAGCCTTAAGGTTATAGATCAGTACGAGCGGGGAATTGTTCTGACATTGGGTTCATACTCTTATACACTTCAGCCGGGTTTGAGAATTATTATTCCGATTATTCAGCGGGTAATAAAAGTTGATATTCGTATTACAACCTCGGATATTCCTCAACAGGAAGTAATCACAAAAGATAATGTTCCTGTCGGGATTAATGCCGTTGTCTATTTTCAGGTTACAAAACCCGAGGATGCGGTTTTGAAAATTCAGGATTATGCATATGCCGTAACCCAATATGCTCAAACTGCTCTAAGGGATGTCATTGGCGGAGTTGAGCTTGATACTCTTTTAACTGAGCGCCAAAAAATTGCTGATGAGATTAAGGCTATTGTTGATAAAGAAACTATAAACTGGGGAATTGATGTTACCGCAATTAAGATTCAAGATATTGAACTTCCAGCGGACATGAAGCGTGCAATGGCAAAACAAGCTGAAGCGGAAAGAGAAAGAAGAGCCACGATTATCCGCTCCCAGGGAGAGCTGTCAGCATCGGAGAATTTGCAAAAGGCAATGGAGAAAATGGCCGGCTCTGGTGCAATTTCTCTTCGCACGCTTCAAACGATTGAGGCGACAACCGCCAACCCTTCAAATACTGTTGTCTTCGCGCTTCCCACAGAGGTTCTCCAGGGACTAAAAAACTTGGTGGGGCACAAATAGAGATCCTTCGACCTTGCTCAGGATGATCAAGACTACTTGATCACCTTCAAAAATTCTTCTGCGATTTGGGAAGTTTGGGCTGAGGGTTGGTAGAATTCTTTCCAGACAACGACAATATTAGCGTCGTTAAATATCGCTCTTTGAACTTCACGGATAGTGTCCCCTCCTGCAATGGCAATTAAAACGTCATAACTTGCCCGAACTTTATTTATTTGGATGTAGGGGATTGGTTTATCACGATTGTATGTTTCCTCATCGACCCCTCTATGTAAAACTACAACATGAGGTTGTTTTTTGAGCTTTCGTAAAATTTTTATCGGATGCTCAACGTTCATCATATCCAGCATGCTGTCAAGACCAAATTCGTGACAGGACTCAACGAAAATATTAATTGTTTCAATAGGCGCTTGACCGAGTGCTATTGCACCAGATGCTCCCGCTATGTGGGCAAGTTCTACTTCCGTCTCACCCCTGTCCATTGTTTTTAAATCGGCGACAACATAAGCTTCCGGTCTTGAATTTTTTAAAAACCTGATTGCGTCAATTCCGTAGTGTTTGATGAGAGGAGTTCCTGCTTCAAGCAGGATTCTGTCGCTTTGGGGTAAAGTTCTTATAATTGCGGCGGCTTCAGAAAGTGTACTATTTAACGCAACCTGAAGATATTTTTTCCGTCTGTCCAATGTGGGAACGTCAATCATATTTCAGCTTCAATTTAATCACGATGAGTGTTAAAATACAATTGTGTCAAATACGGGGTGTGGCGTAGTTGGTAGCGCACTCGGATGGGGTCCGAGAGGCCGCCGGTTCGAGCCCGGCCACCCCGACTTATATTTTATGTTTAATCATGATCCCAAAAACTATCGATGTCCGTTATGTGCCATAAGGGATGGAATTGAAGGCGACTTTCCTTATTCAAAACAGGCAGATATATTTTTCAAAGATGAGTTTACAACTGCAATTATAGCATCGCATTGGTGGCCGACAAATAAGGGCCACGTACTTATATTTCCAAACGAGCACGTAGAAAATATTTATGATATTAGTGACGAATTACTGTCAAGAGTACATTCTTTTGCTAAAAAAGTCGCCATTGCGATGAAAGAGTTATATAGATGTGGGGGGATTACTGTCAGACAAAACAATGAGCAGCCTGGTGACCAAGACGTATGGCATTTCCACTTACATGTTTTCCCAAGATATACAGGAGATAGTATCGATCAAACCTCCGGATTAAGACAATTAAGTGAGCCAGAAAAGCGCGTTCCTTACTCAGAAAAATTAAAACGCTATTTCAGTTAATTTCTTATCAACTTGACCATAAAAAACCTATGAAGTCAGACGATTACTCCAGTTTTCTTGACTCCTGGTTTTCAAATATTGAAAAATCGGGAATAGATATTTCAGGTTTTCCTTTGGACCACTTAGGATATAGTGTTGGTTCTAGTGAAGAGTACGAGGAAACTAAAAAAGAATTTTTTAAAAAAAAGGATAAGTTAGCAAGTGAGATAATTTTTTCAGGCAGAAGGGTTGCCGTTATCCAACTTTTAAAACCTTTGGAGTATAGAGATTATCATATCTCTGCGATAGAACTATTGGAACCTAAGAAGGGTGAAAAAACATTCACGGGATTTGAACATGCGGAGTTTATAATTAGTGAGCCATTCGAGGACATGGTCAAAAAATATCCAAAACTCCCTTGGGACACAAACAACATTAATAAGCCTGATTTCCCAAGACTAAAACTCGTGTTTGATAACGAAATGGAATTAAAGTTCCGCCACACTCCTATCCTCAAGTCCTAATTCAATATCCTATTCCTGGTACCCCGACATTGCAGGACATTAAACCTCAAAAAATTTTATTTCTTGGATGGTTTTGAAGTGTTTTTTGTTTAATGTCCAAAACTCTACATTTTCTGTGGTAGCCGAAGCGGCTATAAAAGAGTCTGCAATATTGAATTTTGCATTTAGGCCATATTTAAGTAGTAACTGATAGGCACGGAAAGATATTTCCTCACGAATATCTAAGATATCAAAATATTCTAAGAAATCTTTGTTGATGTTTTTTTCTCGCTTGTTCCTTGAACCATAAATGAATTCACAAGCTGAGATTCTTGAAATAAATACCTTTTCCTTTATTTCATTGAATATTTTGAGCGTGCTTTGGTGATTTTTCTGGAGATTGATTAATACGGAGGTATCTAACAGAATTCTACTTCCCATACCAGGCTTTATTTCTTAATTCTTCAGCTATTTTTGCGGCCGATTTGTTTTTCCAATCCTTTCTATTTTTGTGTAATCCAATGAAAGGATGAGACATAATATTGTCCAGCGATCTCTTTTTTGGCCTTGTCTTAACTATCTTGTATTTGTCTGGATTTGCGATAATAGCAGTATCTTTGCCATTTTTTGTTACTAATAGAGGTTTTACTTTGGCTAGCTCGAGATAGTCAGACAATTTGTGTTGCAGTTCCCTAACAGAAACTTTTGTATGATCGCTCATATACAAAGTCTAACATTTGTTAGACAATTGTCAAGTATA
>CAYSZS010000006.1:0-45205 GCA_964435575.1 uncultured Gammaproteobacteria bacterium
GATTTTGATCTAAAATAATGTTTTCAAGTATTGTCAAAAACCGATTTGAGTAATACTTATAAACGGGCATTCCTCCTTCCAAAGCTTTTGTTCGACTCCTTATTCTTGACCCCAATACTATATCAAAACGCTTTTGTTCAATCGGTCTTATGATTTCACCCAGAAGAGAACTATCATACTGATAATCCGGATGAATCATTACAACAATATCTGCCCCTGCATTTAGTGCCAAGCTATAGCAAGTCTTTTGATTTCCTCCATAGCCTCTATTTTGAGAGTGAACAAAAGTTTTTAACCCAAGCTTTTTTGCAAGTATAACCGTTTTGTCGTGACTACCATCATCGACCAAAATTATTTCGTCTGCAATGTTGGGTGACATATCGGTAAGCGTCTTTTTTAGCGTTTTCTCCGCGTTATAAGCAGGCATTACTACGATAATCTTCTCTTTCATAATCAATACTTAATTCTCCTCCTAAAGATAAACGTAAAACCTATTAAAAAGAGTGTAATACCGCTACCAACCATGCCTGGATAAACATATTTTTGAGGTAAGAAATAAACATCATACTCTCCGTCTTTTTCGATATAAAAACCGTTGATTAAACCATATAACGGGTAGGAATTCTCCTTTTCGCCGGTTTGGACATATTCGATCTGCCACAATGAGTCATACGATTCAGAAAATACCAAGGTTGCAGGACTTTCAAGTCCTTTAATACTGACTTTGTAGTGTGTGGGCGATATTCTTGTATATTTTAACCCAGGTGGTTTATCATTGAAAAAAAGTGAGTCATTAGGGTTGGAATCTAAAAACCCCCTGAATAAGTCTCTCCTCTTCTCATCATCAAGATCATTCCAGTTATAAACTTCGTAATGATTAATCTTGTCACGAAAGTTATTTAGCTCTCCTTCTGGAATGCTAACCAGTGCATTTATTACATTAAGATCTCCTTTAGTTTTTATGCTTATTTCGCCGTCTTTATCAATTTTTCCAATGTAGAGCCAAAACAAAAACGCACAATCATATTCAAAAAACTTATCAGGTATTTCCTTATATCCGGTTAGTTTAATATAAGTTTTTTCTGAACACTCTCCGTTAGTTCCGATTGGCCCATTTAGTTTGTTTTCACCTTGTTTGAATTCCAATACACCTCCACTTTTACTGTTCATTACCCTCGCAAAAACCATATCACCCGAATGTAGTTTCTCATTTCTGATTACTAGCTCTCGATAGCCTTCCCCCACAGCCCAACCTCCACCGTAGTCAAAGTCCTGATAATCTAGATCATACTTTTCCTGCAAAAAGTTACGCCACCATAGAAAATCCTCAGTATCACGCTTCCACCAACCGTTCTCGTCGGGATCCGGACCCAAATATTTTGCCGGAAAGATAAATTTATCTTCAGTAATAGTTGACATCAAAAAGTCAAGGTTATCTTTTTCAAATAAAATTATTTTTGTATTTGGATTACCTAAACTTGCAATGGTAGCTTCAGGCGCCGCTTCGGCAAATAAAATGGCGTTTTGGGAAAGATCAAATCGTTCGATACCGACCAACTCATCATAAATCCTGTCCGAGCCAACAATAATAAAAGTATTCTCGGCCAGATAAAAATGTTCGACGTCTTTTTTAGTCTTCAAGACGGAAACGGGCGGACTCGAAACCATCCCTTCAATCCAAGGAAGATTCGACAACTGGTCTAAAAATACATTGTAGTAATCAATATTATCCTGTTTTAATTCCTCACGTCTTGTGTCAGGGTAAGGATAGACAATATATTTAACTCCTGCAATTTCCATAAGCTCACCCATAAACGAAGCTTCACGAAGATAGTTAAAAAGTTCGTAACTTCCAACTGTCCCAATCGCGAAAGGTCTTTTATCCACTAATCTCAGTGCTTCTGCAGCCGGATGAACGGGAGATGCAAAACCAAGCGGCGGTCTCGAAGGAATCCATAACACTCTACCGAAATCACGATCTTGCTTTAAAATATCGGCTATATTAAAAAACTCTTCCTCATAAACAGGGTCTGATAAAGTTCCGGTCATCTGGCCCGACCAGACTGGTCTGGCAAGTAGTAAAATGTAAGTTGTAAGAAATAGGACTAAAGATCTAGGATTTAGGATATATGATTTAAGAAATGTTCTACTCATCTTTAGATCTTGTGTTAACTTTATGATCCCATCAGTTGTAAAACCTATTAAAACGGCGTAGGAAAGAGATACTAAAAAGTAGAATTTAGTGGAGTCTCTGAATAAAGAAAACCCCGGAATATTTTCAAAAAGCCAAGGATAAACTTGTACAAAAGGGGGATTACTTCCCTTAACCAAAAATACGCTTATTATTGCAACAAAGAGCCAAAAAAACACTACTCTTAACTTTTGGAATCTTTCTTTCGATTTATTCAAATAAACTACCAAAGGAGCTGAAAAGACTAAAAGCGGGATAAGCAGAAACTCTTTATAATCACGAACAGCGGAAATTTTTCCAAATACATTTTTATACCAATGCGGCTGAAGCATAAGTAGTGCGTGCTTCCATGTCGCGAAACTTAAAAATGAAGTCTCTGTAAGTCTATTGAAATTTGCAGATATTGACTCTGTTCTGACCAAAAGCATTGGTAATATCCAATAAGAATTCAAACCCAGAAAAATAATAGTGCTCATCCCCATAACGTAGATCCATTCCAAAAACCAATAAGCTACTTTACTCCTAGATATTAAAAAAAGCTTATATAAAAATCGTAAAAACAAAAGAATTAAAAGCACATAGACGAAACGTATGTCTAAAAAGCCGAGTATAAACATTCCCAATCCCGCAAATAACTTCGATTTTAATGAGCTTCTATAAGCTTCTTCAAATAAAACAAAAGTTAAAGGTAAAAATGTATAAGCTAGCGCAATTTTAAGTTGGCCGCCGTCGATCAGAAGTACAAAATAGGTAGTTGTTAAATAAAAAAGGGTTGCAATGAATATTCCAGATCTCCCGATTTGGTATTTTATCAACAGCTTATATATCGAAATAACTCCGAGAATAAGAGACAATAATAAAAATATTCGCTCTACGATTTCGAATGAAAAACTAAGTATACCCAAAAGTCCAAAAACTAGGTTATTAGGCCACGACCACATGGTCAAAATTCCATTCTCCCCCATTCCCTCACCGCCGATAATCTGCCACGTTGGAGGAATGCTGAAACCTATTTTTAAAGATTCCGGATATACATATGGAAAATCATTGGCTACTCTCGGTCCGGGAATAAAAAACTTCCAAAATACTAAAATTAAAATAATTAGAAGCATTAATTTATCTTTTATGTTGGTCTTTTTGCGTGTTAGAATCATCGTATGTATATATTCAAAAAATCGTTGCCCTTACTTATTATATATTCAGCGGTTGTTTTACTCTACTTCCCTTCACTCACGACATACTTTTCCCACGATGATTTTTTTCACTTTAAGATCAGCATGACGGACGGAAGTTTAGGTCAATTTGTTAATTTTTTCGGTTTTCATCCTTTCAATGAAAGATTAATAGCTTTTTACAGACCTATATTTAGGGAAGTTTTATATAACACTTTCTATAATCTTTTTGGGTTAAACCAACTACCCTTCAGATTACTTTCTTTTGCAATACATTTTATCAATATCTATCTGGTTTTTAACTTAATGCAATTACTCTTCAAGAAGAAGTTCATTTCCTATTTCGCATCCTTTTTCTTTGCGATAACTGCCGCCAACGTATCGTCTTTTTATTACCTCGCTGGAGGAATACAAACACAAGGTGCAACTATGCTTATTTTGCTATCTATAATTACCTTTATACTCTACCTTGACGAAAAAGCGATAAAACTAAAATATTTTTCTTTTGTATTTTTCATTTTAGCTCTCTCATCGCACGAACAATCAGCAATTATTCCTTTGCTGATGGTGGGAATATTATTTATCAAGTTCAAGTATAAAACTGCTATCAAGAAAATATTCACCTTATGGTCGTTTTTTTTGTTTGTAGCAATATATATTTATTTAAATATAACTGTAATCGGTTATTCATCAACTGAAACTCAATACCAAATGGTTTTCGGTTTAAAAACGAATCTGCAAACGATTTTATGGTATTTGGTTTGGGCGCTCGGATTGCCAGAAACTTTTGTTGATTTTCTGCTTCCGAGTTTCAAATTAAACCCGAGTCTGATGCGCTACTGGGGAAATTATTACCGTACTATCTTTCCGGCATTTACCGTATCCGTAATATTAATCTTAACTGCAAAAATAATTATTTATTTCAAAAAAAAGAATCTACTATTCGATAAGAAGTTTTTGTTTTTAATTACCTGGTTCCCACTCGGTATTCTGCCTGTACTTTTTCTACCCGCTCACAAATCCACCCATTATCTATACCCTTCTTTACCCGCTTTCTGGGGAATAATTGCGTACCTGATATTTAACGGTTACAACTTATTAATAAAGCACCATCTTAAATTATCAAACATATTTCTTTTTGCTCTTTTAACTTCTTTAACACTCTTGTCATCCACCTCGGCTGTTCTCGGAAGGACTACATACTGGGCTGCGCAAAGGGGAAGATTAGCCGGAATATTAATTGATGAAGTCAAAACAAAATACCCTACTCTTCCCAAAGGGGCTGTACTATATTTTACAAACGATCCGGAATATCCCTTCGTCAGCGAAGCTTGGGGTGGCACTTCAAAGCAAGCCTATTTTGCCCTTAATGGAGAAGACGGACTACAACTTCTTTATAACGATCCTGCTCTTAGGGTATTCTATGAAGATTTAGGAGGCGTACCCGAAAACTTTCCAGAAGAAAAGATATATATACTAGTTGCCCGCATTTAGCTTCTTATACTCAATCAAGGCTTGAGTTATTCCAATCATCCACCCGATGAAGCTTATCTTCATAATAATTTCCGCCAAATATCCTAACCCAAAAACAGCTAGAACCGCAGAAATTAAAAACAGACCAAATGCCCAAGAAAACGAAACGTCACTCTTAAACTTCTTTTCAATAACTATTGTCAACCAGCCGGGTAAAACCATCCAATAAATTATAGACATTACACTTATACTTGAGTTTAAAATTCGCCAATAAATTTCGAGCCCAACCAATGTTATGAAAAACAAGGCATATAACACAAATATAAAGGCTTTCAATTTTTTCATTTCACAACTTTTCTAATCTCTAGTCCGATCAAAAAGATTGCCGCTGCGACAATTGATAAAAAAGAAATCATCTTAGCTTTCTTGAAATAATCTTCCGGAGTAAATTTAATTTCAATCTCATATGTTCCCTCCTTATCAGTAAGCCAACCATTTGCATATCCATTAACCATAAAATGCTTATCTTCGACAATTTGCGAATCGCCGCCAATAAATGCTTTCCAACCTGAATTATAAAGCTCGGAAAAAACAACCATCTCGTTTTCACTATCCTCTTTTTGAATAAATACTCTATACAAAGTCGGATTAATCTTTTCCCACTCTATTTGAGTTTTTGTTTCATCAAACGCTCCATTTTCTGCAATCAACGACACTTCCGGTAATTCATGATGGCTTACCCTCAAATTTCTAATTTGAATTTCGAAGCTGGATTTTTTTTCTGAACATTCGTCTATTAAAATCAGATTTTTCTTACAAACCACTTTTTCCGTAGGCAAAATTTTCAAAATACCTTTAGTTGCACCCGGAGTTGTAGTAAAATTTTTCTCCATTCTTTTCCAGCCATGATATATCTTCTCCTTTCTTATTCCACCCGATAGGATTGGAGAGTCATCTCTATCAATATCCTGAAATAAGTTAACTTCGAATGAATCTCCTTCAACAAATCTATAATCAAAAGAAACTATGAAGGTTGTAGGAGTAGTAGGAATTTTTATATTCCAACTATTATCTATCGAGTCGGAAACTATAAATTCTTTCTCTTCGACTACATTAGTCGGTGTAAAACTGTCTTTTGCGAAAAAAGCCACTTCGTGCTCACCTTTCTCAAGATAAAATATTTTTTCAGTCAAGAGGTTACCATCCACATACAAAGTATTTTCATCTAAATCGTCCGCGTTTATTCCAAAGCTTCCGGGTTCTGGTAATTCAAAGCCAAATATTACGTACTTTTTCTCGGAAACCGGCAACTCAAACTTAGGTTTTATACCCCAAACTGTTAAAAATTCTGATATATTATTAGCTGCATTCGAACTGACCCTATCTAGAAGAATCCATTGGTATAAAAGAGACATTTTTATTAAATCCTCGATAGATGAACGATCCCCCATAAACTGACTAAATTCAGGTTCCATATTTTGGAATTCTTTTTTGTAACTTGCTTCCGCCTTCAAAATAGCTTTCTCATTTCTCCCTTCCTTTTTAAGTTTATAAACCTCAATTGCTCTTTTATCGAGTATTCCAGTTTTATATATTAGCCATCCAAAATAGTCTTCCTGGGAGCCTTCCAAAAGTTTTTCTTTTAATCTTGCAAGAGGATAAAAAAAACTCCCCGGAAGGTGTTTTACATAAAATAACCGAGAAAGTAAATCTTCTTCCGTAAGATCCTTTGGGAGAGGTGTATTTACTTTTTGAAAATATATGTTTTTGAAAAAAAATATTGATTTCTGAAAGGAAACGTTACCATTTTGGGTGGAAGAATATAAAAATGCATTTTTTTCTTCCGGATAGTTATCAGAAAAAGAAGTTATCTCAGGAATCTTGGCATCGTTTGTTAATAGTAAATTTTTTGTAGAATAAATTTTCGGCCATAAATAATTTTTACTAACTTCATAAATTGAAATTTTTCCCTCGCTAAATTTCTTGTATAAAAAGTTGTCTTCTTCTAATTTTCCAAGAACTGCTTCTACTGAAGAAGGATTCGCCATTTGTCTTTCCTTGTAATCAATGTCATTTCTCAAAAGTATATGGCTGGCGTTTGTATAAGGGATAAAATTAATTATATTTCTTGAAAGTTGATTTTTCGAAATTTCTGCGGATAGATCATTATAAAAGGGAATTGTTGTTCTAAGTGAAATTCCAGGAGTTGTAAAAAGACTACTCGTCAGCTCTACCCCTCTATATGGCTTTTCCCAGCTGTGTGTTATTCCTTCATCTCCTATTGGCAAAGCTATAAAACGACTGTTTTTTGCATTTTCCTTAAGAAAATTATTTGCGCTTTTGTAATAGGAAGGCACCGTTACTTCATAACTCTCCAGCTCATTACTACCAGAATATTTAATGTTTGTGAAAACTAATCCTGACCAAAAAGGAAAACCCCAAACGACAATTAGAAACACTAAAGATAAAAAATAAATAAATGTGTATTTAGCTTTAGAGGAAATTTTCCAAACTGCAAAAGTAAAAATGAGTGACGAAGAGAGTGGGAGTAAAAAACCAATTTTTTCAAAGGGATTTCGAAAAACCTGAAAGATTGTACTTTTTAGAAAAATTGTCTGAAATAGTTCACCAAAAGGGCTTTGAACTCCTTTGGTTAAAAAGAGACTAATAATAAATAGACTACCCAAATAAAGAATTTCTTTGTTTTTCTTAAATTTTAAAATCGCCCAAAAAATGCTTCCCACCGCAAAAAACTGAATTCCCCTAACTGCAAAAACATCATAATATTTTGCCCAAATTGGTCCAATTTGTATGAAATCAGCGTGAAGGAGTCTTACCAAATCGGTCAATCTCCCCAAGCTTTCGCTTATCGAATAGAGGGTAGACAAATTTCCGATAGAACTAAAATACTTAGAGATTGCGGCATCATAAGTAGAAGTTCCGACGAAACTAAGTACCTGACTTAACCACCATAGATTAAAAGTCACGAAGAAAAATAGACTCAAGGAAAAATATGTAATCAAAAAAACACGAATACCCTTATCAAATACTAATCGGAAAATAGATGTGAAAGAAAATATTAGCCATAAAAGTATCACAAAAGCGGGTGAAGTCAAAGCATAAGAAAAAATGACGGTAACGAGTGCAAGGTATATTGAATAACGAACATCCTTTAACCTAATACCTTTTAAGAAGAGTAACCACGCAAGCGGAATAAGAACCCAAAAAAACATATGGTTATAAAGAAACCTATTCCAAACGTTTACTAATACGAAGGGATTAAACCAATAAAAGAAAACAGCTAAAATAATGAATTTTTGAGGCAGTTTAGGAAAAAATTCTTTGCTTAAATAACCTATCGATATACCGGAAACAAGAAGTAAAAACCAAAAAAGTCCTGCTTCAATAAGATATGCTGGTACTCCTGTCTTTTCTATTTGGAACAAAAACCAATAGGTTGGAAAAGAAGCAGTTATATTTCCGGCTGTGTTGCCTAAACCCGGGGAAGACCATGACCAACGTGTCATTTCGTATTCTATCTGGAGATCATAAAAGGGTAGTGCGGACTCTGCAGCCCCAAGTAAATTTTTTTCTCTGAACCAAATAGTAACGAGAATAAGCGAGGTAATTACCACAAAGAGTTGCCAATTATATTTCTTAAATCTCATTTGCTTACCAGGAAGTTTTCCAAAACTAGGTATTCTAATCCCGAATTTTCAAAAACATAAAGAGCATCTTCGGGAGTACACACAATTGGAAAGCCGTGCAAATTAAAGGAAGTATTTAAAACTGCTCCGATTCCCGTCAGTTTTTCAAATTCGGAAATAAGTTTATGATAACTTGGATTGTGTTCCCTTTTAACTTCCTGGGGCCTTGCAGAAAAATCATACTGATGAATCGCTGCTCTTAACTTTTCTTTTCCCTCATCAGTAGTTTCATAAGCCAAAACCATATAAGGTCCGGGAATTCTCTTTTGATTAATAACATATTTATCCATTTTCTCACTCAAAATTGAGGGCGCAAAAGGCATCCAAAAATCTCTGCTTTTAATCTGCTCGTTTATATCCCTCACTCCTTCTAAATTTTGCGGATGGGTTAGAATCGACCGATTTCCAAGTGCTCTAGCACCCCATTCCATTCTGCCCGCAAACCTTGCAACAATTTTTCTTTCTGAAATCAGTTTTGCAATTCCCTTTTCCATGTCTTTTATCTTTTCAACTTTGTAATTTTTATATTTTTTCTTAGAAAGTTCTTTTAAAATAATTTCAGTACTAAACCCGGGGCCGAAATAAAGGCCCTCAACAGGTTCTATCCTTGGAAGGTTTTTATCGGAGTAGCGATTTTGTTGATACACAAAGTAAGCTGCTCCTATCGAAGTTGACTCGTCGCCGCAACTCGGGAAAACAAAAAGTGATTTCACTTCAGATAACTCTCCGATTTTTTCGTTAGCTTTAACGTTCATAAAAACTCCTCCAGCACAAACAACATCTTGAACTTTAGTCTTTTGAACCGTCGTTTTAGCCCACTCTGTCATTACCTCCTCAGTCAATTTCTGAATTGCGCCTGAAATATTATCAAAGCGTTCGTTTTTAAAGGGTTTATCAAGAAGTTTATAAAAAACATGAGAAAATACTTTAGTTCCAAACGTTAAATTTTTATTCACCCAAATCCAGTCTTTTATTTTTTGATAAACTTTGTCAACATATTTTTCGTTTGCATAAGGCGCCATACCCATAACCTTATACTCGTGCTCTCCCATTTTCATTCCCAAATAGTGTGTAACATAAGCATACAAGTCACCTATTGAATTTCCGAAAGGTGTCGTAGCTATCCTTTTTATTACTTCCTTGTCTCCTATGGAAACCGTAGCGCATGCATTATCTCCCATAGCATCAAGTGTCAAGATAAGTCTTTTGCCTTTCCAGTAATTAGGAGATCCGAAATAAGCGCTGTAAGCGTGGGCATTGTGATGGTCAACAAACTCTACTTTTTCTTTACTAATTTTTGTCTCCTTTTCGAATTTCTCAAGTAATCTTTCCTTAAGTTGGGGAAATACAAAGTATGTATAAAAAATTTTTTGGACTACAGGATAAATGTATCTTGTGAAATTAATATTTGCTAATAGCCACTCTTTTGCATACCAGACAACTGACCCCAATGTTATTTTATTTTTCCCTTCATCTCCACCTAACACAGAAAAGCCTGAATTTATGGCCATATCTTCAAAACTAAAAGCAACTTTATCTACATCCGACGACTTCAATCTAGATTCTGTTAAGGCTTTTTCTATTGCTTTAATCGGAAGGCCCGACTGGTTTTTAACACCCGTTAATCTTTCTTCGCTTATGCAAGAAAGAATTTTTCCGTCTTTTAAAAGAGCGGCTGTTGCACAATGAGAAGCATTTATTCCTAAAATAATCATCTTAATTTTGCATCCAATAAATAGCAGATTAAAGCTTTTTGCGCATGAAGTCTATTTTCAGCCTGATCAATTACTACAGACCTTGGTCCATCAATCACCTCGGTTGTAACCTCGTTTCCACGATAAGCAGGCATATCATGCATAAAAATGGCATCTTTTTTTGCAAGTTTCATTAATTTATTATCAACCTGATAATTTTTAAATATCTCAAGCCTTTTTTTCTTTTCCGACTCGTCTCCCATGCTCACCCATGTATCGGTATAAACGACATCTGCTTCTTTTGCTGCTTCCTCGGGGTTATCGGTTTCTAAAATTGTTACTTTAGTTTTTTTTGCAAGTTTCTTTACATTGTTACTTATTTCCTTTTTCATCCAATATCCTTTTGGTGCTGCAACACTAAAATTTATTCCTAAAATTCCTGAAGCAAGCGCAAGGGAATGGGTAACATTATTTTCTCCGTCCCCAACAAATGTTAACTTCAACCCACGAAACTTTTTCTTTTTTTCCATCATTGTCAAAAGATCAGCCAATATTTGGCATGGATGTTCAAGATCTGAAAGCGCATTTATAACAGGAACGTCCGAATACTTTGCAAGTTCAGTTATTGTAGAATGTAAAAAAGTTCTGGCCATTACCACATCAACCATTCTTGAAAGCACGCGACTAACGTCTTTAATCGGCTCTCTTTTCCCTAATCCGATATCCGAAGGGGCAAGATAAATAGCATGTCCACCAAGCTGGGTCATGCCCGCCTCGAAGGAGACTCGTGTCCTAAGTGATGGCTTTTCAAAAATCATAGCCATTGTTTTATTTTTAACAAGAATCGATTGTTTTGAAAATGAAGTATTTTTAAGTTTAATCGCAAAACCCAGAACGTTCACTAAATCGTCTTTACCTAAATCGGTTATACTTAAGAAATGTTTCAGTTTCTTCATGGCTTTTAATGTAATATAATCCAAAACAAATGGTAGCACAAGAAACTATTTCTCTAAAATTGTGGAAAAAGTTTTATAAACTTAATAATTATTATCACAAAGATATTCAAAAATTAATTAAGAATCTTGTTCCAAAAGACGCATCTGTTTTGGAAATTGAACCAAGAGGTGGAGAGCTTCTAGCAAGTCTCAAAAATAAGGTCAAATTTGGAGTGTCTAAAAATGCGAGTATAAGAGGAAAAGACAAGTTTGACTGTATCATACTTTCAAACACGTTAAACGAAACCGACAACGTCCAAAATTTAATAAAAGAACTTAAAAAGGTTACTAATGAAAATACGCGCGTTGTTGTAACTTATTTCAATTTCTTTTGGAAACCACTTTTAGATCTAGGTGAAAAGTTAGGATTAAAACTACCGCAATCAAGAGAGCCCAATTGGTTAACGGAGGCAGATATAGATAATTTCTTTTACCTTGAGGGTTTTGAAAAGATTAAATCGGGAAACAGGTTTCTTGTTCCATACAAAATTCCAGCTCTTTCGGATTTTATAAACAAATTTATCGCTCCTCTTCCTATCATCAACTCATTCTGCCTTACAAACTGGAGTATCTATAAACCACAAAAAATCCAAAAAAACTTCAGCGTCTCCTTGATAATACCGGCAAGAAATGAGGAAGGAAATATGCGAGGAGTCTTGAAAAAAATTCCTAAATTTGCCAGAAATATTGAAATTATTTTTGTCGAAGGCCACTCGAATGATAAGACTTATAATGTTATAAAAAATGAAATCGGAAGATATAAAGGCCCCTTTAAGGTGAGTCTTTATAAACAAAGGGGTAAAGGTAAAGGAGATGCAGTTAGGCTTGGCTTCTCTAAGGCAAAAAATGAACTCTTGATTACTTTGGATGCAGATTTGACAGTCGACCCAAAAGAGCTGTCTAAATTTTACCGAGCAGCAGCACATGGTAAGGGAGATCTAATTAATGGCTCACGACTTGTTTATCCAATGGAAGCGCAAGCCATGCGAGCCCTCAACTACTTGGGAAATAAATTTTTCAGCGCTGCGTTTACATTTTTACTAGGCCAAAGAATTAAAGACACTTTATGTGGCACAAAGGTAATCCTTAAAGAAAACTATCAAAAAATTGAAAAAAATCGAAAATTATTCGGAAACTTTGATCCGTTCGGAGATTTTGATTTAATATTTGGAGCATCTAAATTAAACTTAAAAATAATTGAAATACCAATAAGATATAAAGAAAGATCTTACGGAAAAACTAATATTTCCCGCTTTACCCACGGATGGTTGCTTTTAAAAATGGTTTGGTTTGCCGCTAAAAATTTAAAATTTGTTTAAAATGACCGATTTAGATTCTCCCGAAACAACTATAAAAAGAGCTGAAATAATTAAGAATAAGAAATTTCTTTATCAGATTTACCTGGATTTTTACAACACTTTCAAAGAATATTCCCGAACTCTTCCTCCCGGAAAAAAAGTTGAAATAGGTTCTGGGGCGGGGTTTTTAAAAGAAGTTATTCCAGAAGTTATTACCTCCGACGTAATGAAACTGCCAAACTGCGATATGACTTTTTCTGCCGAAAAAATGCCTTTTAAAAATAATTCCATTTCTGCCTTTTTCATGCTTAACACTTTCCATCACATCAAAAATCCAGAAAAAGCCCTTTCTGAATTTTCAAGATGCTTAAAGGCTAAAGGGAAGATAATAATGATAGAACCTTACAACTCATTATGGAGTCGTTTTATTTATAAAAACTTCCACCATGAGACCTTTAATCCAAACGCCAAGTGGAAAACTACAATAAAAGGAAGTTTATCGGGGGCCAATGGAGCTTTACCTTGGATAATTTTTAGAAGAGACAGGAGTTCATTTGAGAATAAATTTCCGAAACTAAATTTAACAACCTTTGAACCACATACCCCTATCAGATATCTAATAAGCGGTGGATTTACCTTACCACAAATTTTACCAAACTTTCTATATAGATTTGTTTTATCATTTGAAACATTACTATCACCACTCAACGGTATCTTGGCGATGTTCGTGACTATTGTTTTAACAAAGACTTAGCTGACTTCTTTAACCGCAATTAAATGTGCCGAATATTCAGGAAAATAATAAGTAACCGGCGATAATATATAAGATATCACAAATAATATTAACCTAATGGGCAACAGTCTTCCTATATAAGAGTTTACGAGCCCCTTTTTTCCGTAAATAAACTTTAACCCCTGTCCGAATGTCTTATAACCTAATTTATTAAAATCTTTAACATACCAATATGACTTATGTTTTTGTAAATCATTGCGCTCATATATTCCTCTTGGAAAATAGCCGTTTGGCGTGCCAACAATTACTTTCCAAATCGCTATATTTTCCATTTTCTTAATAAGGGATAAAGACTCTTTCTTTTTCAAATGTTCAATCACTTGTGATGCCATAACAATATCAAAACTTTTATTAGGAAATTTGATCCTGCGTACATCTTTCCTATATATTTTTCTATAACTGTTCGTTTTTTTTGCTTTAGTGACATATGGCGTAAAAAGATCAACTCCGTATAACTTAATCGAGGAATCTCCTTTACTTATATGTGTCATAAACTCACCATCCCCACATCCGACGTCCAATAAAGAAGAACCCTTTTTTATTAGCTTTTTTATTATCCAAGGGTAAGTAAACGGTAAATAACTTGGAGGAAATAAAAGTTTTAACATTTCTTTAGTCAATTAATCACTTTCGCTGCAAACATATATGTTCCGAGTCGTGGGAAAAAATAAACCAATGGGCTGAAAATCAACCCAAGTGCACTCCATAGTAAAAAAAGGGGGGGGTTTAACCTCGCAAGTCCATGTTTTCCGTAAATTAATTTTAGACCTTGGCCATAAACTTTAAATCCAAGCTGTCTTAATTCTTCTGGCTCCCACCCTGATAAATGTTTTTGAAGAGGGTTATTATCTTCTTTTTTTTCAATCGGATCAAACTCAACAAAGCCAACTGGTGTGGTGATTATTAATTTTTTACTCGCCAGCCTTTCCCAAACTTCCAAAGCCTTTCTACCATTACGCTTACTTAAGTGCTCTAATATTTGCGAAGAAAAAACCACCTCATATTTTTTACTTTTAATTTTTCTGTTCAAATTAACTACGTCCGTGTTATAAACATCCTTATAAATTCCTTTCTGCTTGGCTTTTTTATAGGTTTCCTGATGAAGTTCTACTCCGGTTATCTCCCAATCCTCACCGTCCAGTAAAGACTCCATCAAAGTCCCATCACCACAACCCAAATCCAAAATAGTTTCTACATTATCTCCAATTATTCTTTTAATAATCCAATAGTACGAAAATGGGGTATCTTTAAATATGTTCATTTTGACAATATACCATCTGTAGTACCTCTTACAAAATCGTAAATTGCTTTAAATTTTCTATATCTGACGGCTAATATTACATAGTATAAAAAATAAATAGGTTCGAAAAACCAAAAAATAGTAATAAATTTACCGTAACGATTCATGAAAACAACCCTGTTTCTGGCAATCCAATAAGTTCTCCCCAACAGCCTCGTTTCTGCTTTCTTTTTGTTATAAGGAATTTTGTGAAATGCTTTTGCGTTTGGAGCATAATAAGTTAAAAATCCTTCCTTTTTTGCCCGAAAACAAAAATCCGTATCTTCATAAGTCGCGAAGTAAATAGGGTCAAACATTCCGATCTTATGGATAACTTTTCTTTTTACTAAAATAGCGGCAGGTGCAACTCCGACTTCTTTTACTTCATCATATTGACCTTTATCTTCCCCGCCATAAAAAACAGTTTGCCCAGTTAAAAGGTTCACGTCGGTTCCGGCGGACCAAATGATGTCTTTCCTTTCCCAATAATAAATTTTTGGGGTTACAATACCTATTTTTTTATTCGATTCGGCTACTTTAACGAGCTCTTCAAGCATCTTTTCGTCTGCCACCATATCGTGATCAAAAAAGAAAAGAAACTCGGAATTTTTATTCGCTTCCTTTATTCCCCTATTTCTTCCACCCGTCACTCCCAGATTTTTTTTATTTTTTATCAACTTGATTAATTGATTTTTCCCAATTAACTGATTTATTTTCTTACTAGTTCCATCAGTCGAGGCATTATCAATAACTATAACTTCGGTAGGTTGAAGTTTTTGCCTGAAAATTGATTCCAAGCAATCCTTCAACGTACTCCAGCTGTTATATGTTGGAATAACAATACTTACTCGCTGTTGCTTATTTTTCACCTTACTTTGTATGCTACGGCCTGATTAATTTCCCAAATTTTTACAATTTCGTTGCACTTGCATACGGCTTTGGGGTCTAAATCAGGTCCAACAACTATATAGTCGTATGATATTCCATCTTCAGGTTGTTTAAGAATAATTTTTGTTTCTATGTAGTTGAAAATTCCTGGACCCCAGACGGAATAGACATTCTCTTTATCTTTTAATTCCAACGCAAGAGCAGCCCTTACATAAAAATTGAAATTGGGAGGGTTATCCAAAAATATATTTCCTCCCTTTAAGATCTCGGAAAGCTCTGAAATTGTTCCAGCCATATTTTCGCCTTTCTCATAATACTGTTTGCTGACCTGGTAAAGCGATCCAAAATTATCTTTATATACTTTCTTAAAATAATCCTGGTTTTCCAGATCTTTTTGACGCTTTAAGGGAAATCTACCTACCTGATTATCTAAAACATACAAATATGTAATTTTTAACGCTTTCATTTCACTAGGGTTCAAAGTATTAATCACGTCTATTGCCTCAACTCCGAAGTCAGGAGTGTGAACTTTAATATCAGCAGGTGCGACCGGAACAAAAAGTCCGAAATTTTGAATCCCATGGTTAGTCAAATAAGGGTCATTCGTCTTCCACAAGAAGCCGTCAACGAAAAAGACACGTTCTTTGGGTTTGTTTGTCCTAAGCCATAGCAAAACCTTATCATCGGAAATTTTTCCGTATAGATTGTTGTATGCCGGTTTTTTCGCGTACTTATAAATAAAAACTGAGGCAAAAACTATGCTTGGAACAACAAGAACAAAAAGAAAGAGTTTTGCCAAAAGTCGTAGAAACCTACTTTTTCCTTTCAATAGTAGAAGAGAAGACATTGAAATTATAAATACCAGATGTTGATACAACTGACTTAAAAAACGCTCATTATTTGTTGCGTAAAAAGTGTGATCGACTATAAAAAATGCAATAAAACTTCCAATAGTAGCAAAGAATAAAAGCATCACTAAATAATTTCTTTTGGATATCGCTAAAAACAAAGCAAGAGCACCCAAAACCCAGACACTCGGTAAAAACCAAAAATATGATGAGTCGGAAGAATTCCTAAGAATCGCACTTTTCAAACTTTCGTTTCTTTGCAACAACGACTCCATGCTGGTAATAATTCGAAAGCGTGTCCCTTCTTTTGGTGGTGTTAACATTGAATCACGAAGCGCATTTCCAATTAAAAAGAAAAGAATTATGAAAATAATTGTTCCAAGAAAAAAACTAGTAAATGTAGCTTTTCTAAATTTTGGTTTTAATATCATCTCTCGAATAAACCAAAATCCAATCATAAAGACAAGGGCGGGTAAATATATTTCGTCAGAAGATGCAATTGCAACTGAAAAAGCAGCTATAATTATAGGTTTCCAATAACCCTTTACCTTCAATTTGGTATAAATAAGATATAAAACCAATATAAACCCGAGTAAAGCTGCAGCTCTGTGATTTATATAGATCATATCTGGGAGGTTCGACATCCCGCCCAACCTATTCTTGGCATCAAGTAAAAGCGGAAGGCGTGTTACTATGTGTTCTACTTCAGGATGAAGATACTGTCGCAAGACTGATAGCAAGGGTATAAAAATCGCCCCAAAAGAAAAATATACGGTTAGAGCCGGGACAACCGACAAAATATCTCGCTTGGTAATCTTTCTAACAATCGCCCAAATCAGAAATATACCCGATAGAACAATATATATGGAATAAAGTGTATGAATTAACATCATATCGGCGTTTGTTAGAGCATGTATTGCTCCTTCAAAAAGGTATGTACCCTGATGGTGGTTCGCTAAAAGATCAGGCTGCCAGGGTGAACGAAGAGGATAATTGCCGTTTGCGAATGATGTTGCAAATCCCCAATATGCAATAACATCACCACCGTATTGTGTTGTGCCCGCCAAAAAGGCAACCAAACCTGAAATAACAAAATATATCGGAAAAGATTTCAAAAAAAATCTATCAAATTTAATTTTCGGAATTTTATATTTTCGTTTTTTATAAAAAAAGATACCGAAAAGTATATAAATAATTAAAATCACTAATATCCCCGGTCTTGCTTTGAAAAAATAACTTAAAGTTCCCAAAAATATGATGAATGAGAAGATCCCTACTGCTACTCCCAAAGGTAAAATCAAACTCCAGCGATCTTCATTGACTAAAGTTAAGGTAATTACTACACCGATTGACGTAATAAGTAAAAATATTATTGTGATAGGTAGAATAAAATCTATATTTTCAAAAATTATCTTTAGAAAGATAGATATTGTATCCATATGTCTGGCTAAGTATATGTGGTAGTATTTTAGTTTTCAATTGTATTTCGTAACACTTTTTTTGTGGTAAAATTGTGATAATGTTAAAAAGAATATTTACTGTTGCTTTTCTACTTCTCTTGCCGGCACATATTCTTGCGGATAGTTCCGGACTCAACTTAAATAAGGAAAAAATTAACCCTGGAAGTTCCTTATACGCGATCAAAAGATTGGCAGAAAAAATCCATGAAAAAACAATTTTTTCTCAAGAACAAAGGGTTGCATTTCACAATCGTCTTTTAACAAAGAGAGTATCCGAGTTAAATTATTTAGTAGAAAATAAAAAAATAACTCCGATTGAACAAGCCAGTTATCGCCTCTCTGCTCAAGCCGGTGTATTTACAGACGAACTTGTAAAATTAAATAAAAAAGAGGAAAATGAAAAAACGCTCCAGTGGTTTACGCTTTACGGAAATAAATTAGGGCAGTTGCGGGATAACTTTCCGGCTAATTCTTCAAACTGGTTATTATTACAACAAAACATAGACACTTTAAATATCCTCGCAGAAAAGATTATCTAAAAATTTAAAGAGCAAATTTTCCTAACTCATCTCGTATAAAAGCATCATTCCTAATGACCATATCACCTCTCAACTCAAATCCGTATACATCTTCCAATTTTAAGTTATCTTTAATTGCAGGACCCCAGACTCTGACTCCATAACTTGGGTCTTTAAAAACTTCTATAACTTGACCCAGCTCATGTACACCTAAAAACACCACCAAGTGTTTTCTATTATTTATTTTATGCTCAAGTGCATATCTGTACCATCCTCCAAATCCTATCACCCCTTGGTATTTATCTTTATTATCATATCCAAAGACAAAAATCCGTATCCGACCCGTATCGGAAATATCGGATGAAGCAATGTTTAATGACTGCCAGACAGCGGATACATATGTATTCAATCTATAAGGCGAGGATTCAAAGAAATAGGTATCGCCTCGAATGTTTGAGAAGACTTTAATAAGAAGTATTAAAACAATTAAAACTACAACGAGAAATTTTTTCTTTGCGATTGTAAATGTGCTAAATAAACTGAAAACGATCAGCATCTGTGAACCGGCGGAAGGCAAAGTCATATACCGTGAGTATGACTCTATTGTTGTATGAGAAGTGTAAAGAACATGCGGGGCAACCAAAAAGCTAAACGGCCACAACAGGAGAAAAGTAAGTATAGTCCATATTTCGGTCTTCTTCGTGTAAAACGCTAGGGCAATTAAATCCACGAACAATGCAAAAACCGCACCTCCTAAAAGTACCTCACCCCCCTGAAGACCCAAACCCTGTGGAAAACCCTTTTGTATAAAAAATAAAAGACCAAGCCAAAAAAACCAAATAACAAAAAATATCCAAAATCCCTTTTTGACCTTTTTATAGCAAAGGAAATTAATAATTATAATTGGAATTGTCCAAAAGATTAATTCGGGGAAGCCAAAACAGATGTCAAAAAGCACAGTCTTAGCCAAGTAGTTCTTTTCGAATACATACAAAGGAAATAGAGAGTTAAAAAAGGATCCAAAAGGAAAAAGTACGACTTTATAAATATTTTCGCTACTTTGATGTATAAAATCAAACAGGCCAGCATTTACCCGAGCAGAAGCTAAAATACCAACATTACCAAAAAGTCCTAATTTCCCAAGAAGGAAAAATACGGAAATAACTATTAAGCTACGTAACAAAGCATATTTTATTTTGGTAGATTTGGAAAACAGTAAAAGTATTTCGAGAATCGGATAAAGAATAAGAAGTCCGTGCATTCTGACTACCGCTAAAGTAATTGCTGCGGAAAATAAAATATATGCAGCGACTATTTTTCGTGTGATAAACGTTTGACTGCCTATTTCCTGAAAAATGAGAGTGAATCCGAAGTTCATAATTGCCAACGAAAGATAATTAACTGAATTGTGAACCCAATTTGTTGACTCTATACCTGCAAATGAAATAATAAAAAGAAAAGCACCCAGAAAAGCAATAATTTTCTTTTTTGAAAGTTTAAGAATAAGAAAATAGATCGATAATGATGCAACAAACCTCAGGAAAAACGAAGCATAAAAATAGTATCGTGGTTCAAATCCGAAAGTTTTATTAATAAGCTCCATAAATATTGCCTGGCCTCCGTAAGCAGAGAAAAAGATACCTAATGGATCACCTGCAAACTTATGTTCTAATGTATAAAACATTAGCATCCAATCATCTCCCCAAAGTGAGAATTGGAAGAACGTTCTGAATACCAATAGTCCAATCGCGAATATTGAAATCAATAAAAGAAGATGACTTATATTCTGGGAAGAAATTCTTTTAGTGGAAAGGTTCGGATGATTTTTTTGAACCAAATTGTTTAACATTGATAAACACGATTTATCTTATTATTTCAAATAGTCACAATTAAGCTGTCTTTTTACATCTTCTCTAACACTCCCTGAAGTATTTATAAGCATCCCTTTATCATCAAGGTGCCATGCATAGACATGTGACAAAGGAACTTTATTCTCCTGGATTATCCAGTAATTAAGTGCCGGTCTTTTGACTCCTTCTTTACAGAGCAGATTTTTTATTAACTCTATATCTCCTGTCGCAATAGGCAGATCTTTCTCCTCTGTTATACCTCTTTTAAAAGCAAACATAGGAACACCACCCATGTCAAAGACCTCAGCTCTTAGCTGTCCTCCAAGAAAAAGAAATATAAAATCTTTCTGCCCCAGGGGAACATCCTTATCTAACCTATTTATAATGGCTTGGGTTCTAGTGAATGATCTGTATTCATTCTGGCGAATTAAAATTCTATTAGAATTAAAGATACTGGCAGCTACAAAAACAAGTACTAGAATTCTTTGAGCTTTATAGCGTAATCCTGATATAAAAATCGCCAATACTCCTACCAGTCCCAACCCTGACAAAGTAAGGTATCTATGAGAAACACCAACCATCATGTATTTAGAAGTTAGCCAATTGGGGAAGTAAGTGATGAACATAAGTGCAAATAGGAGGAAGTAAACTCTAAGTTTCTTTATCCGAAAGAAAGTAAACAAAATGGAAATAAATATTAAAATAGCAAGAAATACTATTCCGCCTGCGATTAATATCCGGGAACTCTCTGACTGAGAAACCGATTCAGGAAATGGTATCAACCAACCCAATGACAGACTTCCCAGAGAAGTTAATAATGCTTTTATATCGGTCCAGCTTGTTTTTATTGGCGGCGAGCCGAACATAACCATGTAGTTACGGATATATAAAAATATGGGGGTAAGCACTAAAAGATTTCGAATCTTCAGTAAGACGCTTTTCTTACTTAATTTTTCCTTACTATTCCCAACCCACACATGACTTATTTCCCATAAGGGAATGATTAAAAGTAAAGGAAGTGTCCTTAGGGGTGAAATCCAAACGCTTAGAAATAAAAAAATAAATGCACCAATTCTCTTTATCGACAAAAATTTACTTGAAGAGTTTACCCAAAAATAAAATCCTGGGGCAAAAAATACTATTATCATGGGTGATGTATGGGAACTTACACCAACTATCGACTCGATTCCAATTGCGGACGGCGCATACAAAATTCCAGCCAAATAAGCGATTGTTTTCGACCTTGTCATTACATACATTATCAATGCTAAGGCCAAGGAGTTTAGAAGTCTTAAAATCAATCCCCACAATTGCCACAAAAAAGGGTTCATCCCAAATACCTTGAGCCCAATAAATTCTTCTATTGCTGCTCCGGGGTGCATTATGAAAACTGTTGATTTACTGAGAAATAGCTGGGGGTAATTTATGGCATACCAAAATTGAGTCCAATCATCTCTGTAAAAATGGAAACTTAGACTTTTACCTAGACTTAAGAACGCTAAAAACAATATCACGGAAAGGTAAATGATGAAACCTTTTTTGGAAGAGAAAAATTTAACAAAGTTTTTAGATTCCATTTAAGTTTAACCTCGCAGCTACTCTCCCACTTCGATGATTCAAATCGTCGAAGTTATTTATATGCAACTATTCCGATGTTTCCCGCCGAAAGAGAAAGAGGCAAGGAATCAGTTTTAGTTAGCTTTAATAATTTGAGTATTGATTCTTTTATTTTCTTAGGAAATGGGGTCATTCTAAACCAATACTTTAAAGGGTACCTGTTTTTTATATCAATAACCTGAATTTTTCTGAATTTATTTTTCTTAAATATTTTTACTAATGTCTTCGGGTTAAACAAATATACATGCTCGATATCAAAAATGGGCGATTTCTCTCCAAATAATTTCACCGATAAACCATCGGTATTGTGCACAATGAAAAAGCAGGTTCCACCTTTCTTTAAAAGCGAGCGAGTAATTTTCAAAAACTCATTTGGGTCTGTAACATGATCTAAGGTATGGAAGCAGCAAATTATATCAAAAGAATTGATTTTAAAAAGACCTTTTCTCAAAATATCGATTTTTATTCTTTTCTGTAGATCTTTTGGGGCCTTTTTAACACTTGCTTTACCTGGCTCTATTCCATAAACATGCTTTATTCCTATCTCTTGGGCTTTCTCTAAAAAAAATCCATTTCCACACCCAACGTCTAGCAGTTTTAATTTTGATCTGCCAGTCTTGGGTAATAATTTCTCAAGATAAAAGGTGTAAGTTTTACCTACATATTCTGATTCCTGAGAGTAATGAAAATCGCTTTTAAGGTAAAGTGCAGTAATCTTTTTTTCTTCTAAAATTGGATTGGAAAATATGAGACCGCAGCGCAGACATTTTACGAATCGATAGTGAATTCTGTCCGGAGTCCGCCTTGCGGAAAAAGTTGCGAAATTGATCTTTTTTACGTCAAAATTTTCTTTATACAGGTCTTGTAGTTTTTCTTTCTTTCCGCAAATTGCACAATGAATTGCAAGCATATTTTGAATTATACATCTCTCTTTGCTAAAAATTTATAGTAAATACTTACAGCTATTTTTTAGAAGATAAAGAGGGTTTATTAAGAATACTTTTGACAACATACATGGGTCTTTGTTTCACTTCTTCAAAAATTTTAGCAACGTACTCCCCAAGTATACTTAAAGCTAAAAGCTGAATACCACCCAAAAATAAAATTAAGATAATAATGGTAGATACTCCATGAGGAGTACTAGGAAAGATTAATTTCATTGCAATTTGAAAAACAATACCGACAAAGGCAAGAAAGACAATCGCTAGTGAAAGATACATTATAAATTCCAGCGGAACATAGGAAAAAGCGAAAATTCCTTTTCTTGCCCAGGCAATATTTCGTCTCCAATTATTTGTAGATTTTCCAAACATTCTTTCCGGTCTCTTATACGGTATCCCCGTCTGTTTAAACCCTGCCCAAGCCCGAAGCCCTCTTATAAACCTGTCGCGTTCTGGCATTAAATTAAGTACATCAACAACTTTTCTATCAATTAATGAAAAATCTCCAGCGTCAACAGGAATATCGATATACGAGAGAGCCTTAAACATTCGATAAAAAATCTTTGGTCCTATTTGAAGAATTGGAGATGCCTCTCTTTTAATCCTTACGCCATAAATCACATCAAAACCTTTAAGCCATTTTTTATAAAATTTCTCAATCATCTCTGGAGGATCTTGTAAATCTCCATCTAACAAAACTACGGCGTCCCCTGTTGCTATCTTCATCCCGCTGGTAAAAGCCATTTGAGAACTGAAATTCCGAGAGTGGTTAACTACAATTACCTTTTTATCCTTTTTTGCCAACTTTTCCAATATTTCTTCGGCATTATCCGGACTTCCGTCGTTAACGAAAATAATTTCGTAATCAACCCCAATTCTCTTGAAAGTTTTTGTAAGCCTTTTGTGCATAAAAGGTATCGTAGGAGCATCTCTATATAAAGTTACTACCGCAGAGATTTTTCTTCGTTTACTTTTTAGCATAAAGATTTTTATTTGACTTAAACCATGTTATGGTCTCTGACAATCCATCCTCAAGGATGTACCTTTGTTTCCATTTTAAAATATTTTTAGCAAGTTTATTATCCCCAACCCAATAATTAGTATCCCAGGGACGGGGTTTGTAAGTCCCAATCTTAATACTTGATTTTGATTTTGCAAGTCTAACTACTATTTTTGCAGTTTTTTCTATTGAAGTCTGATTTCCTGAACAAATATTAAAAATCCTTTGATGAAACTTTTTAAGTTTCAGACAAGCTAAAAAGGCATCAACCACATCTTCGACATAAACAAAGTCTCTTTTTGGACCCCTTATCACATTGATATCATCTCCATTAATTGCGTTAAGTATTGCAGTAGGAACGAACCTTCCTGATTCCTCATACGGTCCGTAAATTGAAAACAATCTCAAAGTGACTATAGGGCGATTATTTAAAAGTCCGTAAGTATTACAGATGTGGGTTGCCGATGCTTTGGTTGCCGCATAATGACTCGCTGGTTCCAAAAAATCAGTTTCTTTCATTGGTTTTTTCTTGTAGCCATATTCAGAGGAACTTCCTGTGTTAACAAAAAGTTGGTAATTTACTGTCTCCAACGCTAAAAGAAGATTTGTCGTTCCAATAACATTAGTTGCTACTGCCTTCTCTAAAGAATTCTGTGCCGGGTAAGCTCCATATGCTGCCAGATGAAAAATGACATTTGGCTTTACTTTCTCAACTTCTTTTTTTAACTTTTCACTTTGTGTAAGGTCAACCTCTAATACTTTTACTCTATCCAGAATATCTTTTATTCTCCAAGTATTAGCTCTTTGTCTTAAAATAACAAACGGTTTTGCTTTCGGATATTTATTTAAAATTCTCCTTAAAAGTACCGAACCGACAAATCCACTCGCACCGGTAATTAATATCTTTTTCCCGTTCAGCATCTTAATATATTTTTGCGCTTGCTAACTGAGGGCCGTTTAAAGAATACATCGTAAATATATTACCCTTGGGATCGATAACTGCAACTACTGCCTCACCTTTATTCGGATATATCATATCCCGCAATTTATCAGGCGAGACTTTACTACCTTCAAGACTATTAAGTAACCATGCGATAGGATCGCCGTGGGAAACCAAAATTGCATTCTCCCCGGCTTTTAGAGATCTTGCAATACTCCAAAAAGTATCCTGAGTTCTTCTTGCAATGCTTTCTGGACTTTCGTGGCCATATTCTCCCCATCGATCTTTATCATATACATTTCCGTCCAACTTCATAAACTCTGCCATTTTCATACCTTCCATGTAAGGACCGGGACTTAATGAGTCGTCTAGACCATCAAGTGTTTTAATGTCAGCCGTGGCAGATTGTAAAATCTCCCTTAAAGTTTCTGCCGATTCTATTGCCCTTGTTTCAGGACTGGAAAAAATTCCAATACTATTAAATCTTCTGCTTGAAAGTATTTTAGCTACTTGACCCATTTGATCTTTCCCCTCGATACTTAAATGAATGATGTCGTTAGGGTCCATTAGATTATCTCTGTTATAAACAATTCCCTTTGGATTTTCTAGCTCTCCGTGTCGTACAACAGTAATAAATCTCGGCCCATAATCAGATAGATCTCGGCAGATTCCATTAAAATCAACTCCCACCTCTTCCAGCCATTCAACAGTTTTTGCAACGGTGAAGTACTGCAATACAGCTCCAGCTGGTCTTCTGGATGGCTGTCCCTCAGTCGGACTTGAAATGGACCAGTTTTCAGTAGACCAGGGACTTGATTTACTATATCTTGTTTCTTGTGTTTTCAAATATTTCCTGAACGCTTCTAATGTAAACAGGCCGTTTTCATCCCTCTTACCCAGATTATCGGCTAAATTTGTTATCCTCTGAGTTGGAGATAATGATTTGAAATATTCGTCTACAAGACTTTTTTGCCCAACATTAAGTTCCTCTTCTAGTCTAAGTTGGGAATCAGTAAGTTGTAATTTTTCTGCTTCGACCATAAGTCGATAAGTCGAAGAAAGTCCGTCTAAAACTTCTCTAGGAATTCCTGCTCTTATTAAAATTTGATCACCTACAAAATCCTTCCTTAAATATCTCGGAGTAACTTCTACTCCAACGTCATGAAGCCAAAGAAGAAACTCTGAGTTACTTGGATTGACATCAATTCCTTTAGAAACAGCTTCTTCTGCAACCCTTCTTCCAAGCTCTGGAGCTAATAAAACGTGTTCCCAATAAGAAGCCCAAACTGGAGGATTGGTTTCCTTTGCACTTTTAGCTAGAAATTCTTCAGCCAGATAAACATCTTTTTGAGTGACCAAATCTGCTTCTTCTGTTTCTCCATTTTTAAAAATATCTTGGCCTAATTTCTTTATTGCTTCATATCTGGCTATTACCTCAGGGCTTTCAGTTACTTTTAGACTCTCAAGACTCATAATATCTGAATTGTAACAACAAAATATGAAGTGTCAACAAAATTACCTTCTTAAATTAATGTACCAGGGTTTGTCGCTTTTAATCATTTCCTCAACAAGACTTGGAATTTCTTCTTTAGTCTCGGGCCATCTAGACTCAATATTTCTAAAGATCCTCATCATCTTCTTTTCCTGAAGAGGCCAGTGAGAAATTCCATCGTGATAATAGTCGTGTTCTCTACCCGAGCCTACCAATTTTACTGGAATTTTTTCGTGGTGCACATAATTTCTTAAAGTTTCGAAAGGACGCTGGAGAAGAAAGGTCGTAATTGAATAAACAAATGGTATCATCCCTGATAATGCCAATCCTACTGCAATTCCCATCATCGCTTGCTCGGAAGCTCCAGAATTAATGAACCTGTCAGGGTATTCTTCCTGTATATGATCCCACATTTTGTAACCCAGATCCCCTGTCACAACCCAAATTTTTTTGTTTACTTTCATTTGGTGGTAGAGTGCATGAGCAAAAAATCCTCGTGTACTTTGATGTGGAATGTAGTCTTTCATGAATATAACTTCTGGGCTAATTTAAAATCTTCATCTTTCATTATATAATAATGCGCATCTTGCCCTTTTAAGAAAGGAAGTTGGTCAACCAACGTCTTAGCAAATAGTAATAATGGTTTTCCTTTTGATTTACTTTTTAAAGCCTTTTGGAGAGCCGACAAATCATGACCATTTACACTGATTACCTTGCACCCAAATGCCTCGAGTCTTTTCCTCAATACATTAAGACCAACCTCGCTATATGCTCCCCAACCGTTCGCATTAAGAACTATTTTCAGGTTATCTAACCTATTTTCCGAAGCAATTCTTAAAGCTTCCCAAATACTTCCTTCCGTACATTCTCCATCTGAAATAGTGCAGTATGCATTTTGACTTCGGTTAGCAAGTGCAATCCCAACAGCAATAGGTAAACCCTGACCCAGACTTCCTGTCGAAACATCGATGCCATTTTTGAGATTTCTGTCCGGATGTACATGAAGCTTTTCTGCTTTATTCTTTTTAAGATATCCAAACTTTTCCAGAATCGCGTAGTAGGCAAAACCTGCGTGTCCGTTGGACAAAACAAACTTCTCATCTTTTTCTTTAACTTTATATATAGCGTGGATTAAATCTACACAGCTTAGACATGAACCAATATGAGACAGGCCTCTTTTGAAACTCATCTCCAAAATCCTTTTTCTTGTTTCCTTCTGCTCTTTTGTCAGTGAATTAATTTTCATCTCTTGAAATCCTTAACGCATACTAAAATGCCCGAAATCTCCGGGACTAAATAAGCAATAGGAGTAGCAAAAAAATAAAGCGCTTGTTTAATTTTGAGAAATGGATCACCAATAAGTATTGGTGTTCTAAAACCAAGCCCATAAACATTGTAAGCATACTCCCTAAAGTCATTAGTTCGCCATATTGAATGATGAGCATCTTCAAATTCATTAGAGATGGTTTCGAATGAAACGTTTGGTGTAGTAATAAGCGCCCTCCCTCTGCAAACCCTGTCTATTTCCTTCAGTAGTTTTTCACCGTCTTTCTTTTTAAGATGTTCTATTACTTCGGTGCATAGTAAGAAATCGATACTTTTGTCATTAAAAGGAAGTTTTGGTAAATTTTGCTTGACCAGATTATCGTAAATATCAAATTTATGACAAAAATCTAAATAGTCCTTATTAGTATCAAGACCAATAATTGTCGATCCGGATAGATCTCTGGTCACTCTAATTAAGTAAGCATTAATACCTTTACCGCAACCAACATCTAAAATAACCTTATTCTCTAAGTTGGAAGGAGTAAAGTTAGATATAAAGGAATGCAGAAAAAAGGGATGTGTGCCTCCCCACTTAAGTTTGGACTTTATCTTCTTAATTTTTCCTTTAGGCATTGATTTTTAGTAATAATTCATTGGCTCTTTTATTCCATGACCAGTTTTTTTCAATCATATCCTGCGCCTCTCTCCCTAATTTATATCGCAATTTTTTATTATCTAAAAGGTTAAGTATAGCATTTACAAATTCTTGCAAATCACCCGTTTTAACCTTCACCATTCCTCGGGGATAATACGATTCGTAAGCTTTTAGATTAAATCCTACCCCAGGAATTCCGAATGCCATTGCTTCGGCAGATGCCATTCCTCCGGAATCATAAAAAGCGGGGTGAACAACAATCTTGCTTTGGGAAAATATTTTATACTTTTCCGGTCCATCGAATAAATAACCGAATAACTCTATGTTATTAGTTAGTTTGTTCATAGTTATTCGTTTTTTTACTTCTGACATTAACGGGCCGTCGCCAATCATTGCCAGTTTTGCATCAGGTTTTTTCTCCACAATTTTTTTCCATACATCAATCAGTTCAACTACTCCCTTTTGCGGGTGAAATCTTCCTTGAAATACAGCATCATACAATTTAGTAGCTAGTAGTTGGTAGTTAGTAGTTAGGAATTCATGAATACTATCCAATGGAACTGCACCGAGTAGAACAATTATATCTCCCCGTTTATTGTGGCTTGGAAATTGCTTTTGTTCGTCTACATTATTGACAATCACTTTATCCGCATATCTACTAATTAATGGTTTAGTGACGAGTTGACTAAACCAGTATAAAAAGGCGGAAAAATTATATCTTTCTTGTCTTATATTTTTTAGTCTTTTAGTTTTTAAGTTTTGAGATTCTTCGTATCCTTTAAGGGGATTCGGAGCAGTCTGATACCAAGTTGCTACCCACTTTATTCGTTTAAACAGTATTTTGAGTATTACCGCTGGTAGTATATCCATCCAGAAATCACTCGAGGAATATAAAATAGTAGTTGGTAGTTGGTAGTTGGTAGTTAGGAGATTAAGAGAAAAGCCAAGCTTAATTCCCAAGTATATTTTATAAAAATACTTCAGAAATAAATTACCTGGTAATCTACTTTTCTCTACCTTAACTACCTTCAAATACTCTCCTTTAAGTTTTTGACGCTTAATCATTTCCATACCTTCCTGGGTTGTATGAATAGTAATAGGAAGAGACTTTGACCATTCGCGTGCCAGTTCAATAAATATCCTATCACTTCCGGATAATCCGGTCCCGGTCGGTGATAAGGCAAAAAATATAAATTTTTTATTTTTTATTTTTGATTTTTGATTATTTTTTAGTCCCATGGATAGATTTTCAAATTTAATACTACCCTATAACTACCTTTCATCTCTAAATTCCAAGCATTAGCATAACCATATATAATGTGGTGCGATGCTAATTCATCTCCGGAAACTCGTGCTTGCCATCTGTCATCATAATTATTTTTTAATACAAGGGTAAAAGATTCTTTCGCTTCCGATATTAAAACTTCAAATTTATTTTTTCCTAACTTTCGATATTCAAACTCAGGTACACTATCTCCTTCTAAAGTAATAATGCCCCCCAAATATTCTCTATTTTCATATAATTCTAAGTTTACAAAGCTATCGATATACTTAAGTTGATCATTCGCTACAAGAAATTCTTCCGTCATATCAATTTCTTTAGTACCGACTATATCCCATCTGTAATCTTTATTAAGTACTATGTATTTAATATTTAGCTGATTAAGTGTTTTTGTATCTGTTTCTTCTTCATCTATTTTTTTCTTTAATTCATCATATTTTTCAGTATAAAAAGGATAAGTTATTCTTTTCGATATAGCGGTTTTATCAAATAGGAATATACTGGGATCATCACCTCGATATCCCCAATTCAGAGCAACTCCATGATCTGGTAATAATGGTGCTATAAGAATTCGATAGTCCCCATCATTAAGATAAAGAAATTCATTCAATTCCTGGTAATATTTAGGTATTGATACAAAATAATATTTTTCGAATAATTTACCAGTCCACATTGGCCAAACTAAAATGGTCATAGCTAATAATAAAATCATTCCTGAAATAAATTTTTTATTTATTGTTGATTTTATTCTCGTACTCACCACTTCAACTCCTAATCCAAAGAAAAATGAATAAGGAAGTAACCAAACAATCCCGAATTTTTCATAGGAATTTCTCATCACTTGAAATATTGGAAAAAAAGTAAATAACTTATTAAAGAATACATACCCAAATGGCGGGTTCGTTCCTTTTGAAATAAATAATCCTACAAATGCGAGTGATGAGATAAATAACCAGTAATTTTTCTTACGGGAATTCCACCACCCAATAAGCATTATTGAAAGGATCATCAAACTAATTATTTCAGGTAATAGGTCTTCGTACCATAACCCCCACGAGGTTTCCGCCATTTGAGGATTATATGATGATTTAAAATACCCTTTTTGCTTTAACAATAATATTTCAGATAAAGGGAAGCTGACACTTACACCCCTAAGTGATTCGAAACTTTTTTCTAATAGATTAGTATCTCCATAGCGTGGATTAGGTGCCGATATATAAGGATAAATCCACCAAATGTTAACTAACATCCAAAGAATAAACGCTATTAATGATCTGAGAATGTATTTTGTATGCTTTTTAAAAACTCCAATGGATGTATATATTATCGCCGGAAACCATAGAGCTAACAAGAAACCCGGATTTGCGTAGATGTAAGAAAATATCAAGGAAGTGAGTAAAAGTATAACCAGTTTTACATACTCTCCCCTTTTTAACCACTTAATCCAAAGCACTAAAAAAATAGGCAGATATGCCCAAGCAAATATTCCCGAATATACTGTCCTTTTCCAAACTTGAGACATTGTAAACAAATTAAAAAAGTAAAATAATCCGGAAATCGATGATACTTTTTTTGAAAACCCTAATTCGCTGGCAAGTAAATAAACTCCATATATTGCTGAAAATATTAATAATGCAAATATGATTTGTTGGACAATATAATTAGGTAATAATAGTTCCAAATAACTGGAAAAATAATAAAGAGGTGCGCGAGGTAATGTTAAAGGTTCAACAAATCCCGTACCGTTGTCGTATATAATATTACTGTAAACTTCAGCGGTTCTTTCTGATCTATAGAAGGTCATTCCTTCCTCAGCAGTCGCAAACAACAAACTATCTTTAAACCATATCAAACTAATCACCGATGCTAATAGTAAAAAAATAATAAGAATACGTTTCATTCCGCGTAAGAAATAATATAGTGACCCATAAAACCACTTCTACTAAGTTCTTTTTGGGCCATTTGTTCCAAAACTTTAAAAATTCCTCTATTTGGACAGTCGGAATTAAAAATGTGCTTAAAAAATAACTGAAGAAGAATATAAAGGCCGTAAAATACTGAACCAGTGGTTGTAAACGATCTTACTTTAAACCTTGACTTACTTAAAAGATCCAAAAGTTTATCTTTTGAATAGTGTCTATGTTCCAACAGAAAATACGCCGGATCGAATATTTTTGAAAATAAATTATCAGCTGGTGTACTGATAAGTAATACTCCGTCTTTCTTAATTACTCTTCGAATTTCTTTAAGGCAGCGCATTTCTGCTTTTTTAGGAATATGCTCCAAAACGTCAAATAAGGTAATTATATCGAAATACTTATCTTTGTAAGGAATATCTAGGGCTGAAGCGAGCTTAAAATTCCCTTCCGGTTCTACTTTCGTTATATACCCGATGGCATCCTTATTAACATCAATACCAAAGTAGTGAAAATTTTTTCTTTCCGACTTTAGTGCCCGAAGTAGTTGCCCTGACCAGCAACCAACATCAAGTATTCGACTTCCTTTTTTAATATACTTGCTGACTAATTTCGCATTTACTCGATGGCCTACAGAAGGTTTCAAATCGAAATCGAGGTTAATTTTTCTTTTCATATACTCCTACATACAAAGTGTCGCTATTTGCGTAATATTTATCATAACCCGCGGCTTGAAGCGCAGTTTTTCGATCTATCTCTTGCCACTCATTTACGAAGGAATTCCGTTTGAGAAAATACTCTTTATTGAAAGGCATTGTCTTTAGTTTTATTTTTTTCGCAATATATGGATTGAAAAAAATGGGTAAGGTTACCACCATCAATCCTCTTTTTTTAAGCTGTTTTTTAAGATTTTTTATGCCTTTACTGAATTTCACAGGATTTCTTTCTTTGTCACCAAGATATCCAACATGTTCCATCGTGGAAACGCTGATAATTAAATCGTATTTCTTAACAGCATTAAAACTTACAACGTCTTTATTTATGACTCCCGGGGCTTTTTCATACTTATCTAATACGTCATGGTTTATTTGGAAGTAATGCGATAAAACGTTTCCTACCTCCAAAATATTTTTCCCTTTGAATTGATCGGTATATTTTTTGGCGATGGGAATTTCGATAACCCTTTCACTCGCTACAGTTCTATTGTATAAATGATAAAAATATCGATATTTCTTTCCCTGGAATTCAAAATATTTTTGACTTCTGAATACTTTGTAAAAAAGATAAGCAAGTATATCTATTAAAACTCTTGTTACGATATTACTTCTTGAAACCTTAATTATTGTCCAATATATTATAAAAGGTAGTTTATCTTCTTTGTGTTTTGACATTATTTATTTTTTAGTAATTAAATAATTTTCCATCACCAGATACTCCAAGCCGGAACTAAGAAACGCTTTTAAAGCCTCCTCGGTCCCGAGAACGATTGGAAAACCATGAATATTAAACGATGTATTAAGAACCGCTCCAATTCCTGTCAACTTTTCAAATTCTTTAATTATTTTATAATACCTTGGGTTAAAACTTTGATCCAATATTTGCGGCCGACAAGTACCGTCTGAAGGATGTAAAGCTGCTTTAATTTCTTTTTGTGCTAACTTTGTCGTATTAAAACCCATCATCATATAAGGTGAATCAATATTTTTTGGATTTACTAAATAATCCTTTTGTCTTTCCGCAAGTATTGTTGGCGCAAACGGCATCCAGAAATCCCTACTTTTTATTTGCTCATTAATAACCTTAATTGTTTCAGGATCTGATGGATTTGCAAGAATAGATCGATTTCCTAAAGCCCTTGCACCAAATTCCATTCTGCCCGATAAATTTGCAACAATTTTGCTTTTAGATAGAAGTTTTGCCGTGACTCCTTCGACTTCCTTAACTTTTTTGTAAGAAACTTTCTTTTTTATAGATTTTAACTTCCCCAATATCTCTTTATCGCTAAACGACGGCCCCCAAAATAAGTGCGATATAGGCTCTATAGGGAGAGTATTCTTATTTTTCTTAAGCATCAAATAACCCAAATATGAACTTCCAATTGCTCCCGTTTCGTCTGCGCAAGATGGCATGATAAAAAGCCGCTTTACCTTTGGCAAACTTGCTACTACCTGATTTACTTTTATATTCATGAATACTCCACCTGAAAGTATCACTGTATTTATTTTTGTCTTTTTTACTGCTTTTTCAACCCACTCTTTAATTTTTACCTCGACAAGTCTTTGAAAACCTCCGGCCAGATTATCAAACCTTACCTCAAGAAAATTTTTTCTTAGAAAGATATCAAAATCTTGTGCGTTTCTCTTAGTTACAAATTTCAGAGGATCATCTTTGTCAAAGTCTATAAAGTTTTTAATCTTGGAGTAAACCTTATCTACTTCACTCGCTTTTGCATATGGAGCGAGGCCCATTACTTTATATTCATGCTCATGCGGCTTCATACCAAGAAATTTGGTTACATGTCCGTAAATATAGCCAATAGAATGTTCTCTGGGAGTAGTAGACAATACTCTGTGTTTAATTCCTTCAAAAATGTTCACCGTTGCACATTCACCATCACCTTCACCATCAAGTGTAAAAACTAAAGCCTTATCTTGATTGTAGGAAGACGAATGATAGGCACAGGTTGCATGACTTAGATGGTGGTCAAAACTAACAATTTTACTAGCAGGAATTTTTAGATAATCAGAGATCTGTTTTTTTTGGTTCTTCGAATAGTAGTTTGATAGCAGTTTTACAACTATACGATAAGAAATCTGACCGGGTGGTCTAAGAGTATTTGGGAAATAATATCTCGCGACTCTAAAGATTTTCCTAACTATCCCACCCACCAGAAATAACCGAGATAAAAGACTTTTATCTTGGGGATTTTTTTTCTTATCTAAAGAGAAGTGGGATGGAGGCAAATTTGTATATGGCGTGGTTACTAAATCTAAATCTTTCCCTTTAATTCCAGCTTCAAAAAGACAATAATCTATTGCCTTTTGAGGAAACCCATTATAATTTTTAATACCATTAAATCTTTCTTCACTGGCACAAGCTATAATTTTGCCATCTTTCAATAAAACAACTGTAGCAACAAATCCATATGAAATTCCTAATATATACATTTTTTCAAAAATTCTCGCTTTGCTATTTTAGTTCATACAAGTTGAAAAATACAAATATTTAAATTAGCATATTAGGGAAGATGGCTCAATTCTACGAAAATTATTGGAAAGAAAAAAAAGGAGACACTTTAGACGATTTTTCTTATAAATGGCCAGTTGTTAAAAATATTCTTCCAAACGAGAAAGGTTTGGTTGTATTGGACTACGGTTGTGGGGCAGGGAAAATTTTCCAAAAAATAATCGAAACGATTCCAAATAACACCTTTTTTGGCTTAGACGTCTCAAGAGGGGCTCTAAAAAGAGCAAAAAAAAGAAATCCGAGAGCTAAGTTTTTTTTAACTTCTGATGGTGGAAAAATCCCTTTAGAAGATTCCAGTGTTGACTATATTGTAACTCTAGACGTTATAGAACATATCTACGATACTAAAAAAGCATTTTCTGAATTTGAAAGGGTTCTCAAAAAGAATGGTAAAATTTTAATCTCAACCCCATACCACGGTCTTATCAAAAATCTTTTAATTTCCATTTATGGCTTTGAAAAGGTATTTGACCCAGTTGGGCCACATATACGTTTTTTTACTGTAGGATCTCTCAAAAAGTGTATGGAGAATGAAAACCTCAAGGTATTAAAGACTGGGTTTTTCGGAAGATTTTATCCCTTATCAAGAGGTTTTTACTTACTCTGTCAGAAGTAATTTTATTTGTTTCCTTTTTATGAATATTGAATTAGAGTAATTTGATAGACTAAATCTTGGATAAAACTCCGAGTCTGATATGTTTCCATAATATTCAAAACCCATATTTACTAATAATCTATAAATCTCATTAAATTTTCTTTCACCTTTATACAATCCTTTGAAAGTTGTTTCCAAAATTACTATCGAGGTTTGTTTCAACAATCTTTTTCCTGAACTTAGAATAATATATTCCGAACCTTGAGTATCGAGTTTTAAAACAATATGTCTTTCTAAATTAAGCCCTTTAAAATAATTATCAAGGGTATTCGTATTGACTTTAACCTTTCTAGTTTTTGAAATAAACTGATATTTTCCCAACTTTTTTTTCAACGGCAGTAAAGATGAAGCCGGCAAGTAACTACTCTTATGAAAATCAGAACTATCTACCTTATTACTTAAAGCCAATTTTTCTACTCTTACGCTTGGTGGTAAATTTAGCGCAATAATTGCTTTATAATTTTCAGCTAGAGGTTCGAATGCATATATTTGTGCCTTGGGAAACAAATAACTGATAACTTTTAAAACTCTACCCCTATACGCACCAGCATCTATAAATGTCATTAGATCGATATTTCTTAGCCATTCATATTGGATATACACAGGTATATAAACTCTTTTAAATAAGAGCATAAGAAGCCAAGGGTTTAGTATTAAATAGAGGCCAAAAAAAATGTAATTTTTTATATTAAAAGAAAACATTTAGCTAACCGCTTTTAAAAATAGTTTTATAAAGCCTTTTTCAAACCATTTTCTTTGTGTTTTTTCGCTTTTGAGAAATTCTCTGGCAAAGGATATGTATTGGTCATATTTTTTTTCATCGAGCGATTTTAGAAATTTAAACAATTCTTTGTAGCTTCTAAAATCTTTAAAATCGATGAATGCTTCTTTAGGAATATATTTTTCAATGTTCGGTGCTCCATAATAAACTGGAACACAGCCTGCTTTAAAACAATCAAAAATTTTTTCGGTTATATATCCATCCGCTGCAGAGTTTTCAAAACTTAAACAAAACTTAAAGTTGGAAATTACTTTAAGTTTGTTGTTACCTTTTATTTCACCTCTATAGGTCACGTATCTTCTAAATCCAAACAGTCTTTCTTTTAACTTAAAAACTCCAGATTTATCCCAACCTTTTCCATATAAACTAAAATCGGAGGGTATTTCCCTATCAAAATAATTTAAAGCCCTTAATCTTTCTTCATACAGGTCCTTTTTAAACGGACTAATTATTTTAAATAATAATGGAGCGGTCTTCTTTTTATTTACAACAACCAAAAAATTCTTCTGTGAATATTTTTTTTTCTGAATTTTAAAATCCATGTTAAGTTGGGGAATATACATCTTGAACCGCTTTTTATTATCTACCAACCTATCGTTCCAAGTATAAACACGTTTAAAAAAAGTGTGTAAAAATTTAAAATGATTAAATGGATTAATAAGGGGTGATTCAAAACAGAAAAGAAGATTATTGTTTAGGTGGGTAATTAAATTAAACCAATCTTTTATATTCCATGGGTATGGCATATCGCAATAAACATAAAAGTCAGCTTTTTTGTGTTTTTTTATATCGTGCGTGTAGACCTCAACACCATATTTTTTGAGTTTTTTGTGAAGAGCAATAAAAATATTATGACCGTTGTTAATTTTAAAAAGTTTATTTTTTAAAAACACCTTCCCATAAAAAGGCTTAATACTCACATATCTAATTTTCATATCAAATTACGACTCCTTAAAAAATTAAAAAGAGAAATCCTTAATTTGGAAGGCATGAACCAAATAGTCGAATACTCGGCTAAATTGTACAGAACATCATAAAATGTAGGTTTGTAACCCAATTTGAGCATGGCATTTAACTTTACTTTAAGTCCTAAGATTTCAATAGATTTAAGCTTCTTATGGCTGCTGGATGTAGTATAAAGTGTGTATTTAAGAAGTTTTTCTGGAACCGTGGCAAAATCATATTTCGTTCCGATTTTAAACCACAAGTCTAAATCCTCAACCGGAAAAATATTTTCCAAATAGCCACCAAACTCTTGGTATACTTTTTTTCTAAACATAACAACGGGATGAGCAAAGGGACTGTATCTAAATAAAACTTTTTTCAAATCAGCTGAAGCAATCGGATATTCTCTTTTTGAAATTTCTTCGCCTTTTTCATCTATTACCATCATGTGCGCACCGACTACTGCCACTTTTGGTTTTTTTTTCAACACTTTATACTGCAACTCCAATCTTTGTGGCTCAGAAACATCATCCGCATCCATTCTGGCAATAATATCTGTTCTGGTGAGACTGATTGCTTTATTTAAAGTACCAGCAATCTTCAGGTTCTTATTGTTGCGGAAAATTCTTATTCTTTTATCTTCATGGGTATATCTTTTGGAAATTGATAAAGTTTTATCAGTTGAGCAATCGTCGACAATTATAAGTTCAAAATCTTTCTTTGTTTGTTTTAAGATGCTTTCTATCGCCCTTGCGATATAAATTTCTGCATTATAAGTTGGCATTACAACAGAGATGCTTGGTTTACTCTTCATTTTTAACTGTAAGATCTAACAATTAATTCGATATTTCTTTCTGAATATCTTTTTTCGGCAAATTTTCTGGCATTTTTAGATAATTTACCAAGTTTATCAGGATTTTTGTAAAAATACTCAACTTCCTTTTTAATGTTTTCCGGTGTTATTCTAATTAAGCGGCCGACACTCTCATCCATCGCTTCGGGAATTGCACCACGGTTTGCAGCTATGACTGGTGTTCCGCAAGCTAAAGACTCCAAAATTACCCTCCCAAATCCCTCTTCGTGAATCGAGGGAACGATTGTCACGTCAGCTGCATTATAAATCTTCGGCAGCTCATCCTGTTCAATATTCCCAAGATACATCACGTTTAATCCTGAATCTACCGATTCTCTAACTTTTTCTCCTAGCGGCCCAACACCACAAACAATAACATAAAAATTTTTGTTCCAAACTTTAACTGCTTCCAAAAGCTGTAATATACCCTTTTCAACAACTAACCTGCCGACAAAAAGTACTACAAATTTGCGCTCCCATCCGAGCTTTCTCTTAGCTTGTTTCTTGTTACTTATTACGTTAAACTTCTTAAGATCAATCCAATAGGTAAAAACCACAATCTTCTTTTCTTCAACACCAAGTTCAACAATTTCTTTTTTTGATTGTTTTGAGAGTGTGAGGACTACATCAGCATTATCAAAAATCCACTTGGCGAAATTTCTGTAGAGGCCACCGGCTCGGAGAGCCTTTGGCTCGGAGAGAAAGTGATAAATTGAATGAGTTGTCGTAACTACTCGAATTTTAAATATTTTACCCCAAAATACGGCAATAAATCCCGCTACGAGACCGTGAGAATGGACTACATCAGGCTGTTTAATTAATAAAACTAGCGGTGTAGCTATGAATAACCCAGGAACCAAATACAAAAATTCCAAAATTGGCTTATTGACTAGTTTGTAAAATAATCCAGGAAACCAGGGTAATCTCAAAATATCTAGCCTGTCGTCTTTTTCATAAATCTTAGCAACTACTTTCGCAGTCAGGGGTTTATAGGTTAAGACAAAAACTTCGTGTCCTTTGTTGATCAACTCCTTCACCAAGTCATTTAGATGAGTCTCGACACCTCCGACATTAGGGTTAAAATGCGCAGTTAGTTGTAATATTTTCATTTATTCGTAAATTTACCGATAAAAAAACCCAACCCCCCATATACTAATTCCAATGACAGCATGAGAAACATTCCCAGACTTAAAACCGGATGGCCGAGAATCCGTACCCATTCCCGATAAAAAACCGGCCTCAAAAAGTAAACCGTTTTTGGCCCAAAAGTCGAGATATTTTGTTTTTTTAAATACCTATGACTTTTGAGAGCGTAATAGAACTTTTTCCGTGCAATCTTAAAAGGTGAATTAATTCTTTCATAATGGTAAATTATTGAATTAATTCTTCCGATTTTATAACCTATGTTTCGAATTGTATCAGGTAGGTCCCAATCTTCAGGACCAGTAATTGACTCGTCATAACCCCCTACTTTTTCAAAAGCCTCTCTTGGAAAAAAACGGGCAGCATCCGTTATCTTATCGCCTTCTATATTGTAAAATGAGCGCTCAAAGGCTTTCACTTTCTCCCAATAATTACTTGCTACCGACTCTTCCGGGATCACAATCGCACCAATTTTCGCGTTCTTTGTCGCAAGTTCAACACACTCTTTAACGACATCGGACGTCAATTCCATATCTGCGTCCAGGAATAAAAAATATTCCCCCCCAGCTTTAGATGCTCCATAATTCCTTTGCACGCTCCTCTCGGCATGCCTTCTTGTAAAGACAAGTTTAGTAAATTTCTTGGCAATTTCGACGGTTTTATCTACCGAAGCATCATCTACAACAATTGTTTCAATTCTCTTGTGGCTTTGTTTCTTAATGGAGTCAATAAGCCCTTCAATTACTTTCTCTTCATTATATGCCGGGATTATAACTGAAACTAAAGGCTTTCGATTAGTTCCGTACTTTCCTTTGTTGCTTTTTCCCATGTAAACCTTTTGCTCCATTTCTTGGCTTTTCCCTGAAACACAAGATACTTTTGTCTATCCTTCACCAATTTTATCGCATTCTCGGCCAACCTTCTATAATCTCCTTTTTCAACCAATATTCCGGTTTCTCCATCCCGCACAGAATCTCTAATACCATGCACGCTATAAGCAATAATGGGCGTTTCAACTGCATTGGCTTCAATATTAACAAGACCCCATCCCTCGTGAATGGAAGGATTAATTAAGACGTGGGCCTTTTTAAGTAACTCAAACCTCTTCTTATCCGTTACAAATCCCCAAAACTTCAGTTTTTCGCTAATTCCTAACTCCTCAGCAAGAACTTTAAGTTTTTTAACCAAATCTTTTGTTCCCGAACCTACAATCCAAAACTGCCACTCATCATCTTTCCTGTTAATCTCGGCGAAAGTCCTTACTGCATCCTGGGTTCCTTTGTCCTCGCTGATTGCACCCAAATACATTGCGGTAAATGTTTTCTCTTTTGAAATTGATTTTTGCGGTAGATCAAGGTTTACACCGTTATGGACAACGTTGATGTTCCCGGATGGAATTTTCCAGGAAGTCAAGTCTTTTTTCGTCGACTCTGAAACGGTCATAAAAGGGATCTTTTTGTAAAAAAGGAATAATAGTGGTTCGAAGTAAGTACCTATAATCGAAGGAATGAGATTAAATGGCTTTGGCCAAGGATTAAGTTTCCAAACCTCTCCTGCAACCTCATGGATAAAACCAAGTTTTCGTGCGCGCACGTAAAAAGGCGTGAAAAAGGGGAGGCCATGAAATTCGTCAACTACAAGGTCAATTTTGGCATGCTTTCCGAATAGATACCAGAAAAACGCGTTAATCTGAACCCCGAAAAATTGTCGCCCGCTCCTTTTAATTCTTACGCCCTCTATTATCTCGTCCTTTTTGGCCCCCACGTAAAATGAAGTAAATAAGGTAACCTCGTGGCCGCCGTTAACCCAAGCCTTCGCATGCTCAAACGTCACGGCTTCTGCTCCTCCTGCACTAGGGTGTCCCGGACCACGCCAGCTCAAAATTAAAATATTCACGGCAGTAGCCTTTCCAAAACTATCAACCTATAAGTTATAAAATAAAAAGTTACACCACCAACACTAACATAATCGTAAATCATGTGCGGAATATACCCCAATAAAACTCCGCGCCAATTACTTTTCCAGCTCTTTCTAATGTTAATCAAAATAAGTATAACTAGCCACTCCCAGGCATGGAAAGGAACTAGCGCCCAGTCAACTTTCTTACCAAAACCCAGATATTCAAGCCTTAGGAAGTCTGCAAGATTAAAATTTAAGCCGTAAAATAAAAAATAATCCGCCAAGTGGTCTATATCTAAAATCAAAGTCACGAAATAAACGACAAGGACACTCTTAAATTGATGAGTCTTTTTGTAAATATATAAGGCAAAGGGTGTTGCGATAAGAATATGAACTATCTCGTGCCAAATAAGTCCATTCTTCAAAATTACATTCAATGATTCGGGCAAATCTAAAACGACCATTACTATTTTTTCCTAAGGGTTAAATATTCCGGGGTTATCCAGTTCTTCCTGTTTATATCATCATAATAATGAAGTAATTTTAGCCTGTAAAATACCGCCGCAGTATCCCAAAACGTTTTAAAAGAAACGCGTATAAAGCCTTTACTGGCAATTGTCGAAATTCCTCCAGCAAATTTCATTTTCATTTCTACCGGGGCTTCATAAATCCTTCTAAATCCGAGTGAGTTAGCAACAACCAAAAGCTCTACATCAAACGCGAACGCTTTAACCAAAACTCTGGGAAGAACTTTTTCCAAAACCTCACGCCTGAAAAACTTCATGCCAACCTGCGTATCCTTGACTTTAAGACCAAATAAGACTCTAACAATTAACTGATACCCAAAGGAGATAATCTTTCGCTGCCACGGATAAATAACTTTACTGGCGGGGTGACGTTTCGAGCCGACAATTACGTCAGCATCATACCATTCAAAATGCTCCAAAAGCATTGCCAGCCCGTTTGGATTTAGCTCAATTCCTGCGTCAACAAATCCAATAATATCTCCTTTCGCACGAGCCATTCCAAAGCGAACCGCGTGCCCCTTACCCAGATTTGTAAGGTAACCCACCACTTTTACCTTCCCGGGAAATTTTTTTGCAACTTTTTCTGCTTCCTGTTTGGTCTTATCGGTACTACCGTCATCCACGCAGATAATTTCGTAAGGATATCTAATTTGATCAAGTACTTCTTTTACTTGAATAAGATTTTTCCCAATAAATATTTCGGCTTTGTAGGCCGGGATTACTATTGATATAAAATGGCCGTTCTTTTTCATTTCTTACGAAACTCCTTTGAGTAAATATAATAAATTATAAGAAATAGTAATAAAGATAACGACAAGACCAATAATACCTTTATAACAGAAGTTATATTCTCGTGAAAGCGTATTATTCCGATTACCTGAAGTACGCTCGCAGCAACCATGGCATAAGCCACCTTCCCTTTCCCAATCGATAAAAAATAGCTTAAAAATAGCGTGGCAGTTGTAAAAGTTGCCATATAAAGGCCAAAAGTGAATATGTATTGTGAAACATAAAGATACTTAACCCCGTAGAGCAGTTTTACAGCCATTTCTGGAAAAAAGTAATAGATTAAAAGTACAAACGACGCAATAGCAATAGTTAAAAAAAGGCTTAATAAAAATATTTTTCTGTATCCCTGGCTTTTTGAATGCCTTTTCGAAATCATTGGAAACATCACCGCCCCAACGGGTCCGGTTCCGTAGAAAATAATTTTTCCCAAAGTCGCCATCGCGGCATAAAACCCCGCTTCGCTTGTCGTAAAATAGTGCTTTACCAAAACCAGATCATTTGAAAAAAAGAAATTCATAGCAATTGAGGATATCACCAACGGCGCTGAAAGTTTAAACAATTCTTTGCCTGGTTTATATTGGGAAAACGTAAGTCTTGAAGTGATATCTTTAAGGTAGTAGCGTGCTAGAAAAAATATCAATATTACAGTTACTAAAATTCCAGAAACTCCACCAAAGACCGAAAGGCCAAGATATGCAAACAATAATCCCAAAACTAATCTTCCTATCATTTCCAAATTTGTGACAATAACTATCTTAGTAAATCGGAGTAATCCTTGCAGGAAAGTTTTGTAGACAAACCCCAGAAGCATAAAATAAAAAATCGGTCCTATCAAACTTACTTTTATTAGGTCTATGTGGATGAATGAAGCAATAAGGGGAGAAGCAAGAAATATGATGACAGCGACGATTAATCCGATTTTACTGAGGTATTTGTTAAGAAAGCGAAAAAAACCTGTCACTTCTTTGTCTTCAGAAGCAGACACTACTTTTATTATCACCATGCTGGTGAACGAATAAAAAGATGTTAGCAATCCAATTAAAGTAATGATTGTTGCCAATTCTCCGTATTCATTGGGCCCGAGAATTCGGCCAAAAGCCAGATGGTAGATATAGGCGATGAAGTTGGCCAGGTTAGTTCCAAAAATCATTATTGCACTTCCTGAAAAAAGTGGGTGTCTAATATAATTAGAAATTAGAAATTTGAAATTTGAAATTTTCTTTTTCATGCTATCCAATATCCTCTAACAAAAAGTGCAGTTGCAATACCAAGTAGTATAAATAAAACGCAGAAGAAAAAATATCTGTACGAAGACTTCAGTTCATTTAAGTAAACTGCCATTAGGATAAATCCTGGAAATAAAATTAACACATAACGCGGCATAGATGAAAAACTTCCGGATAGTGTGGGAATGATATATCCCAAGACTAGAAAAATTAGATAACTAAGCCTAATTCTGATTTTCCTTAACCTCTTTAATCCCCCCAATATCCCTAATAGTCCCAATCCACCAAATAAAACTGCTGTCAAAAACTCCAACCAAGTTGTAAATACAACTGGAAAATAGTCATAATTAATATTAGGTAAAATCTTAAAAATATAGCGGTAAAAAACTTGAGGGAGTAGAATAATCTGTGTTGACCTCTGCTCGCCATATATTCCAACGCTATGAAGAAACTCCAAAGGATCCCCCGTAGTACTTTTCAAATAATACATATAAAAAAATAAACCAATCGGGATTAGGAAAACCCCAAAAATCTTCATCCCCCAATTTCTCCTATCTTCCTTATCTCTCCTATCCCCCCAAGCCTCGACAACCAATGCCGGAAAAAGGACAACTCCGACAATCCTGGTCGCGCTTGCAATGGCACCAAATAATCCAGCCAAAATCCATCTTTTTTTTCTGGCAAAATAAAAAGACCAGACTACGAGAGCCAAAAACAAGCTCTCCGTATAAAAACTGCCAAAATAAAAAGAGGTTGGAAATAGAAGAAGTAGAAAAACGGTAGTAATGGCAATATCTTTCTTATAATCGAGCCTTATGAGTCTTACTAGCCCTATCAGTCCTATAAAAAATGCAGCGTGTGACAGAAAAAGGCCACTTACGACGTACGAATAAAAAGAACCGCCTATTAAGCCAGCAAAAAGTCTTGTTGATATCGGATATACCGGAAAATAGAAGTAGGTTAATGGCTTATAACCCTCCTTCGCTATTGCCAGATAATGTTCTCCGTCAAAATTCGCCCAAGCCCAAAGATACGGCTTTTCAAGATAATTTTCTAATCCTCCGCCGAGGAAATTTTTTTGAAGTGGTAAATAATATAGTGCTAAAAAAAGAAATATAAAAAGCAAACCCCTCCAGATTACAAAATATTTCATTATTTCTCTTATCCCCATACTACTATCTACTTACTACCAGCTACAATTTTGTAAACCTCAATCATCTCCTCCGCCGTTTTTTCCCAAGAAAACTCCTTTACTCTCAGGAAGCCTTTTCGAATTAGGTCTTTCCTTAATTCATCTTTTTTTAGCACCATTTCTATTTTTTCCGCCAAATCCTTCGGATCTTTTGGATCTGCAATCAAGGCAGCGTCATTTGCAATTTCTACCAACGCATTTGTTTTTGCAATTACAACAGGAGTTCCAGAGGCCATTGCTTCAAGAACAGGCAAACCAAATCCCTCATAAAACGAAGGTTGCACATAAACACTAGCTAAATTAAAAATCTCAACCAGTTCCTCCTCAGTTGTAAAACCCGTCCGTATAATATTAGTATTTCCTTTAAACTCTTTCACCAATCCTTTGAAGTGAGCAAGTTCAGGATGTGGTATGTTAAAAATATATCTAAACCAGTCTCTTGGACCTTTGAGATGTTTAAGATTAAGTCCAAGCTCTTCAACCTCAAGTGCATGTTTTCCCACAATAACTAGTGGAACCTTTACCATCTTGCATGCTTTAATTAATCTGGGAATATTCTTGTTGTAATTAACATCACCGACGTAGAGAACAAATCGCTTCGGAAGTTTATATTTTTTTCCTACTTTCCTCAGTTCCTCATTTCTTAATTTCTTAAAAATTTTCCTCGGAGCCAG
>CAYSZS010000007.1:0-44272 GCA_964435575.1 uncultured Gammaproteobacteria bacterium
CCAGAAAAAGCAGAAGCCCTAGTCTTTGCTCGACAGATTGAAGGCCTATCAGAAAAACATGCCTCAACCGTTTTGGGAATAACAACCGATGAGGCTTTAATAAAGGGAAATGATCCCAATATGGGAATATCTCCCAAGAACGAAAGTTCGCTAAAAATAGAACCCCTCCCAGAAGGGGCCAGTGGGCTAGCATTTAGTGTTAATACAAGCACTCTTCCAGAAGAATACAAGAAAATTCCAAATTTTCTAAGCGACGTTGAGAAAGCAAGAAGGCCCGTGCAAATTGACTTTTTAAGCATAAATATAGAGGAGAAAGAGGAGCAAAAAACGCTTGTAGTCAGGCTTGAGGGGAGGCTTCCCTATTTTAACTTAAAGGAATAGGTTAAACAAAATGAGAAAACCAAAAGCACCACACCTGGTAACGGTCGCAATATTTACAACTATTACGACCATTTTTTGGATATTTTTCAGTCTTTATAGAATTTTAGCTACAGAGTCTCTTCCTAAAGTCGACCCAAAACTATTAGAACCGCTCAATCCCGAACTGGATAGAGAAGCTCTCAATTTACTGGAAGAAAGAGTGTATTTTGAAGAGACTGATATTACGAAGCCGTTTTTTGTCCCACTTTTACCAATTCCCACAGGCATATCCGAAGAACCACCACCAGAAGAAACTGTCGAAGAATCAACGGAATCAGCAAATACACCGATCTAGTAGATTACATATTAATATGAAAGTATGTCCCATTGACTGAAAGCTTTTTCACCCATATCATAATTTAAGGAAATATATCTAAAATGTCTGACGATAATCTCAAAAAGAATGTGGGTGCGCCAAGCATCCCAGGCCCCTCTGATACGGGAGTTTCCTCCACTGCCACTCCTCTCATGGATCAAGGATCTCCAACGCCCTTACCCCAAACCCAGACCTCCGCAACCGCGGACGCATCATTGACGACGCCAAATTCGGCAAATACAAATGGGGAAGACTCGGTAGTCTCCGAAGACAAAAAAGATGGCGGTCAAAATATTCCCTTAGCGAGCGGCGAACCGGAATCTGTAGTTACCTCTCCCCACACGCCAAAAAAATACGGCGGGAAAAAAATCATAGCCACAATTTTTGGAGTGCTACTTTTGATCGGCGGAGTCGCCGCCGGAGTCATCTTGGTTCAACGCCAACAAGAAATCTCAGAAAGGGCGGCGAGTGGAAAAGAATGCTCTCAGTCACCCAACTGCATCTTATTGGACGAACCGGGAAATTCAGGAAGCTTCATTGCCCCCCGAGCAATTGTGGCGGTACTCATCACCGCAAAAGACGTCTTTGCCTATCAACCCGGCGACACAAACGACGGCTGCTACCATGTTGTCATCGATGGAACTTATCTATCTTGGAATAGAGTAGGAACGGGGCCTGACTGCAAAGATGTAAGTAATGTCCAAGTGAAAATGGTGGAAGGAGGGCAGATAACTCCTACTCTGGCCCCGACCCCAACCGAAACTCCACCCCCCGGGGAAACACCAACCCCCAAGCCAACCTCCCCGCCAGTCAAAAGTGCGAAGTGCTTAAATGTCAAAGCCTATGATGCCAACTGGAATGTATTATCATCGGATGATCTCAAAAATCTTTCTCCTGGGAACACAGTTCGCTTTGCGGTCGCCGGGGAAGCAACAAGCGGGTCATTCGACAAAGCACGTTTCAGTCTAAATAATAGCTCTTTGGGAGAAACGTCGAATAAAAAACCGGGAACACAAGAATTCTATGTTGAATACGAAATTCCAGAAAACGTCACTGATTTCCAAGTAAAAGGTGAGGTTCACCACAGTGAACTTGGCTGGATTTAAAAACATGATTGACTTTTTGAAAGGAAAAGTTGTAACCGCGCTTATAGTTATTGCTACAGTAATATTAGCCGGTGTGGCCATATTTACTGCCTTAAGACTTTATCAACTAAGGAAAGAGTCTGTATCTCTGACCTCGCCAGAAAGTCAACTTCAAGCCTGGGACTGCAGCAAATATACATTTGCACTTGATGCAAATGGGGTTGTTACAGTAACCAACAGCTCTTCCCAAAACGAACCACCCCAAGAAGCCAAAGTATATATAGATGAAACGCTTATTGCCACTTTTGATGTACCCGCATTAAGCCCGGGACAGAAAGGAACTTTAGGAACTGTCCAAATTCCGACGAGTGAATTTAGCTGGAAGATAATCGGAACAAAAGACTGTCAAAACTCCGGAAGCTCTTCCTCCAAAAAATCCTGTGAGCTTTTGACCTTTACTATTTCAAAAGTAACACCCACCCCAACGTCTATCTCAACGCCCACTCCGACAGAGCGACCAATAGGGGGTAATAGTCCTACTCCCACACCAACCGAAGCTCCTGCGTCAACTTCAACTCCTACGCCGACAACCGGAGGGGGGGTTTCAGCAGCTTCTCCCACACCGGGCGGCGCCGCACTTCCTGGCGCTGGAATCGCTTTTCCAACAATCATAGGTCTAACACTCGGGATTCTCCTTCTTTTGGGGGCAGTACTTCTGGCAATTTAGTCTTCTTACATATTTTCTTAGTTGATATACTTCAAGGTGAAATGGTCGTACCCAAAATTATCAAAAAATTAGACAGGTTTGAGATAACTTTATTTCTAGCTCTTTTTGCCTTTTCAGTTCTTTTGATGTGGAAAACGTTTCAGGTAACTCCAGATGGTAATCTTAAATTAGCGTCTCGGGTTTGGAGTGATTTTGCCGCAACGATTCCTCTCATCAGGTCTTTTTCACTTGGTTCAAATTTTCCGCCTCAATATCCAATTTTTGCGGGTCCACCAATCCGCTATCATTTTGCCTTTTTCGCAACCGTTGGTTTAATGGAAAAAATCGGCATCAGGCTCGACTGGGCTCTAAATTCTCTAAGTACGATGTCCTTTTTCCTATTAACGATTGCAATTTATTATCTGGGTAAAATAATTTTTAAAAGTAAAAAGGTTGGAATCCTCTCGGTTATACTTTTTCTTTTTAACGGTTCCTGGGGATTTTTAGAATTCTTTAGAAAAAATCCGATATCCTTGAATATTCTAGACGATATGGTGAAAAATAGAGAATTCTCCTCTTTCGGACCGTATGACGGAAAAATTGTTTCAGCTTTCTGGAGTCTTAACATATTTACTAACCAAAGACATCTCGCCTTAGGCTATGCTTCGTTTCTTTTCCTGATTCTTGGGTTCTATATATTTTCTAAACACCCGGGGAAATTAACTTGGGCTAAAACCCTTCTAATGGGAATATTTTTAGGATTATTCCCCTTCATACACCTTGCAGCTTTTGCAATGATGGGGATCGCTTTGGCTACTTTCTTTCTCATTTATCCTAAACTCCGAACGAAACTACTAGTTGTTGGAACCATCGCGATCATACTAGCAATCCCACAGTACCTTTATATGGGTAGTCCGGCGGGGGAAACCAAACTTTTTAATCCCGGCTATTTGGTTGAAGATAAAACTCTATATGGATATTTGACCTATTGGTTTATGAATCTAGGAATTGGCTTAATCCTAGGTCCCACTGGTTTTATTCTAGCTAATAAATCTCAGAGAAAACTCCTAATTCCATTTATAGTACTTTTTATTATTGGAAATCTTTTTCAATTCTCCCCCGAAGTAGCTGCCAATCATAAATTTTTTAACCTTTATTCAACAGGAGCAAACATTTTCGTTGCATACCTTTTAGTAAAATTGTGGAAGAATAAATATATAGGGAAAGTGGGCTTTTCAGTTTTATTGTTATCTTTGACTCTTACAGGCATCATTGATCTTTTTCCAATACTCAATGACAAATACATAACACTAGAAGATATACCAAACAACAAAGTAGCTAATTTTATTAAAGAAAGTACCCCAAAGGACGCTGTTTTTCTAAACGCTCAATTTCTTTATGATCCAGCTAGTATTGCAGGTAGAAAGATTTTTATGGGCTGGCCATACTTTCCCTGGGGAACTGGGTATGACACACATAAAAGAGGCCAAGCTATGGAAAACATTTTGGATTCTTCAAACATCTACTCTATGTGTAATCTGCTAGAAAAAGAGGGTCTAGACTATATTGAAATACAAAAACCCACAACTCTTGAGGACATTTATATAAATTATTCATTTTTTGAAGAAAACTTTGAAAAAATTTACTACGATCCTAAAAATGAATTTTCCATTTATAAACCAGGTACTAGCTGTGATAGACTAACTCCCAGTATAAATTAATTTACTATCATGAATCTTCCACGCGATATCACACTTAAAATCAGTAAGGTTCTAGATAACTGGATACCTCCCACAATTAGAGATTCAAAATATTTTATATATCTGCCTTTCAAATTGATGTTCCGGGAGAAAGTAGATATTTTCTTAACATTTAAAGAAAAGGCACCCTACATGACCGAGGAAGAGTACGTAAAACTTTACAAAGAGATTGATCCTTATCTCATTCAAAGAGAAACATCGTTGAATTCTGAAAGTATACGCTCAATTCTAAGGTCGATAAAAGGTAAAACTGTTTTGGAGGTGGGATGCGGCAAAGCGTACTTAGCTAAAAAGCTGTCTAAAAAATATCTAGTAACTGCCGTGGACATTTTAGTTGACGCATCAATCAAAAAAGAAAATGGCAATATACATTTCATTAACGCAAACGTAGAGCATCTACCTTTTAAAAACATGAGTTTTGAGACTACAATTTGTACTCACACCTTAGAGCATGTACAAAAGTTTGATAAGGCGGTGAGCGAGCTAAGACGTGTCACCAAAAAGCGTTTAATTCTTGTCGTGCCGATGCAAAAACCCTATAAATATACATTTGATCTACACCTAAGATTCTTTCCCTTTTTGCATTCTTTCCTCTTAGCTTTAAGAGATATCGGGGAAAAACCAAAAAATTTTGTTTGTAAAAACATTGACGGGGATATTTTTTATTACGAGAATAGGTTTTAGCTCTTATGTATAAACCTAATTTAAAAACAATCTTACTTATTGGCTTGATCATATTTATTTCAATCTTTCCTCGTCTTTGGAAACTAGAGCAAAAACCTCCGATTATTGTCGATGAATATGCAAATATAAGGATGATTAAGTCATTATTGGAAAATAGAAATTTTAACCCGCTGGAATTTCATTGGGACTATAGTAAAACAATCTTCACATACTACCCAACGATTTTATTGATTAAACTGACAGGAACTGGAAACGATTTATTTTACTTAAGATTAACCTCTGTAATTTACAGCCTCCTTGCGTTGATCCCATTCTTTCTTCTTACCCGAAGATTGACCACTAATGTAACTGCTTTCGCTACAACATTACTATTCGCCAATAGCTATTACTTTTTGCAATTTTCAAGGGTAGGGTGGATAGATATAACATTTGGTGTTGCATCAGGACTTTTTTTAATTTTGTTCTTGCAAAAAGCGTTTGATAGAAAAGAAAACCTTAGGCTAAATTGGGTTGTTGCCTCTGGCATTACGGCGGGAATAATTTTCCACGCATATAGAGGAGCAAACGTTCTTATTTTCCTTTCCTATTCATACTTAATCTTTCTGCTATTCACAAATCATATTAGCTTTAAAAAATCTTTTATGACTTTTGGACTTTTTTTCTTTACATTCTTATTTATTTCATTACCTTGGCTTATCAAAATTTCCAAAAACTTAGATAAATATAACTTGAGGGCTAACGTCGTGTACATAAAAAACGCCCGAATTCCTTATCACGGACTATCTTTAAAAAGAGATATTATGAAATATCAGATCCTGACGTCAGTTAAATCCTGGATATTTTTGGAGGGGGTGGTTGGAGGAAGTGAGGAAACCCCCAGATATTTGCCGGAAACATTTCCTCCTTTGAACATCTTCGTCAGAATTTCTTTCTGGGCAGGTATGATAATTTCCATATTAAATTATCATTACTTGAAAAAAACCGGGTTTTGGCTTCTCATTATTATCACAACTATTATTTTCGGACAAATACTAACTGTTCATCCACCAAACGGTGCAAGAGGACTAATAATGCTACCCTCTTACTACATAATTGCCTCCATTTTTTTCTATAAAATTCATGAAGTTTCGGGTAAAAGCAAAGTTGTTTTGGCGGGAATAACCCTCCTGTCCTTTATTTTTTCCATACAGGATTTTCTTTTTTACCAATTTTGGATGGAATGGATAAAGGTATAATTCAACGATGGATACTGATCTGACATATTTAGTAATTTGGTGGCTTACTTTCTTTTTAGTAGGCATCATAAACCTACCTTTGAGTTTATTGGTATTTAAAAAGTCCGCAGACGTTGGTTATGGATTTTCTAAAACGCTCGGTTTTTTATTAATTACTTATCTATTATTTTTTGGATCAACCATCCATCTTTTTCCCTTCAGTCTACTTTCAATCTACATAATTGGCGCAAGCGTTCTTCTAATTAATCTTTTCTTATTATGGAAAAACAAAACCCATCTAATACTCAAGTTTAAAAAAAATCTAAGGGTCATGCTCTTTCAAGAAATCCTTTTTACTTTAGGACTATTCTTTTGGTCATATGTCCGTTCACACCAGCCGGATATCAATGGTCTTGAAAAATTCATGGATTTTGGTTTCATTAACTCAATTTTAAGAAGCGAGTATCTTCCACCAACCGATATGTGGTTTGCAGGAAAACCCATTAACTACTATTGGTTTGGCCATCTTTGGGTGGCTGTTGCGACAAAACTTTCCCAAATTCCTTCCGCCATAACTTACAACTTAATGTTGGCAACAATTCTGGGCTTGACATTAAACGGCGCTTTTTCAATTTCTTCAACTTTGGTTAAAAATGCCAGAATAAAAATCAAGAGAAGATCTCTTCTTGCTGCCGGTATTATTTCAGCAATACTTTTGACCTTTGCAGGAAACTTCCATACCCCGATTTATCTTTTAAAGGAAGGGGGAGACAAATATTGGTATCCTGACGCAACCCGCTTCATCGGCTATAATCCCGAAACCAACGATAAAACCATCCACGAATTCCCAATCTATTCATTTGTTGTCTCTGACCTACACGCTCATCTTATAAATTTGCCCTTTGTCCTTTTATATATTGGGCTTTTACTAAGATATATATTACTTGCGAAAAGGTCTTTAATCGATTTTATACCACTGGGTTTTATACTGGGCGTTATGTTTATGACCAGCGCTTGGGATTTTGGAAATTACGCGCTGACAACGGGTGGCGTAATAATCCTTTCTACCCTAAAACGAAAAGGTCTTAACCCTTCCTCTATTTTTGAATTTGGCGTATCTTCCGCATCAATTGTCCTCATTGGTTTAACGATAACCCTTCCATTCCTTCTTAATTTTGAATCAATTGCTCAAGGGATAGCATTTGTAAAAGCGAGAACTCCCATTTGGCAGCTTGGGGTTCTTTGGGGGTTTCCTGGAGTATTAACACTTATTTATGGAGTGGTCTTATCTAAAAAATGGCCAGGATTAAAAAGGTCAGATCTATTTGTTGCAGGCCTTTTAATCACCTCTTGGGTTCTAATATTTTTACCCGAAATAATTTATGTAAAAGATATATATATCGCGTCCCACCATAGGGCTAATACAATGTTTAAGCTTACTTACCAGGCATTTGTGATGAGCTACCTTACGACCGGCTATATAGTCGTGAGAAGTATTAAATCACTTAGAAAGTTTTTCCCTAGATTATTACTATCCTTATTTTACTTACTAATTTTTGCCTCGATTCTAAGATACCCCTTTATCGCAACCAAATCCTATTATGCGGATTTGAAAACTTATAGAGGTTTATCAGGAGAAAATTGGCTGAAAACTCAAAACCCTGATATCTTGGAAGTAATCATCTTTCTTAGAGAAAATGTTAAGGGACAACCAGTAATTCTAGAAGCGCCTGGGGATTCCTACACAGAATTTAATGTCGTATCCTCCTACACCGGTCTTCCCACAGTCTCGGGCTGGTTTGTCCACGAATGGCTTTGGCGTGGAACTTCAGAAATCCCCCAAGCCCGCGTCGCTGACATCACGCAAATTTATACCTCAGAAAATATTGAAATAACTAAAAGTTTTTTAAAAAAATATAAAGTTTCATATGTCGTAGTAGGAAATTTCGAGCGAGAAAAATACCCAAATTTAGTCGAAGAAAAATTCGCCAAACTTGGCAAAATAGACTTTTCTTCAGGGAATACAAGGATTTATCAAATTACGCGAATGTGATATTTATTCGTGTCATTCGGGTCTTAATTAGTATCATTCGTGTCGAGTTTACACTCCCCATTTTCAAATACACATTCAATCCATTTATGAACCTTATCCCAGTTATCATCTTTGGGTACGAAAACATACAAGTTATCGTACCTCGGAGATTTGGGTGGATTTAATAATAGATCCTCAGGCAGGATAAAAGAATATACATTGTCTCTTGCTTGAATAGACCTGCGGGTCAAAATTGCTGTTGCACTTGGGGTAATATCGGTTTGAGTTGACTCAAGTAAAGCTTCTTTTAATTTCGTAAGTTTTTTAGGAGAAAGTAAAATTTCTTTACTTAAAAGTTTATCTTTTATTGCAGTTATTACTTTCTGTTGGCGAACTTGTCTTGCAAAATCTGTCCCTTGATCACCGATGGCATTCCTCGACCTTACAAACTTTAAAGCTGTCTCGCCATCCATAAACTGCTTACCTTGAACAAAGTTAAGGGTTTCATAGCGACACTTAAACTCAGGGTCTCCGTTACATAAATCATCTTCGCGTCCGGGAATAGGGTATTTTTCGTCGCTAAAACTTCTTTCAACATCAACCTCGACTCCTCCCAACACATCAATAATTTTTTTGAAACCTGAAAAATCCAGGACCAAAGCGTAGTGAACTGGCTGGCCGACTATTTCCTCGACACTCGACTTGGCTAAGATCATTCCTCCACTTCCCTCCAGGCCAGAGGCCCTCTGGGCCGGCGGCTGTTTTTTATTTCCCCAATAATAAGTGCTGTTTAATTTTGTCCTTAGGGTTGTTATCCAAATATCCCGAGGCAGTGAAATAAGATTAACCTTATGGCTTTGGTGATCAACTGACACCAAAATCATCGTATCTGTCAAATCGGGTGCTTCGTGTCCTACGTCCCCTTTTCCTAAAACGAGAATGTTTGTACGACCGTCAAATATCTTTATTTTGTCTCTTGGAGTAAATACAAAATCCCTAGCCAAACCCAAATAGTAATCAGCCCCTGACTTTATTACTAGAGATTTTATTAATAAAAGTGCCAAAAAGAGCACTAAAATAACAAAAAAAATCACGCTACCTCTTATCATCCAAACATGCCTAAGGACCCTCCTTTTTAATCTCGAAAAAGATATCTTTCTTTTGTCAACCTTGGTTTCTGGAATAAACTTTTCTTTCTCGAAAGAACTTTGTATTTCTTCTAATTCTTCCATGGTAGAATTATAGCAGCATTCAAGAAGACCCCGCACTTTTGTGCGGAGATGAATTGAACGCTGATATGTCGTCTTCCTTTAGAGGGTACCCCCGAATCTAATTCGGGGGAAGACGTCATAACGCGATACGAATATACGAATCGAGTCAGACTCGACGAATACACCCGAATTACACGAATTTCAGTCTATTCGGATCATTCGTGTCGAGTTAAAGCAAGTATGGATAAAAGTAAACTTTTAGAAAACCTAAACAAAAAACAGGTTGAGGCCGTAACCTATGAAGGTGGACTACTTCTAGTACTAGCTGGTGCGGGAAGTGGAAAAACAAAAGTATTAACACATAGGGTAGCATGGTTTATTGCTGAAGGAAAAGCTTACCCAGAAAACGTCCTTCTTTTAACATTCACCAACAAAGCGGCCGGCGAGATGAAGGAAAGGGTGCTTCGTCTGACCAAACAAGCTCCGGCATTCGCCGGAACATTCCATTCATTCTGTGTAAGAGTTTTAAGAAAAAGCGGCCAGGTTATCGATATCAGTCCGAATTTTTTGATTTACGATGACGATGATACGAAAGATGCAATAAAGGAAGTTCTTGAAAATCTAAATCTCTCAACAGATAAATATAATCCAAATGCCGTAGCATCACAGATTTCGGAGGCAAAAAACCAGATGTTAACTCCGGCTCAGTACGCTGAATTCGTAAAAAGTGAATGGCAGGAGAAAGTATTTAAAATTTGGGTTGAATACGAGAAACTCCTGAAAGCCACAGGAGCATTAGACTTTGACGACCTACTCTTAAAAACTGTCCAACTTTTTGATCAAAATCCACAAACACTTGATCGTTGGCAAAACATATTAACTCACGTCTTCGTCGATGAATGGCAAGATACCAATAAGGTGCAATATAAATTAACCAAACAAATTGTGGGTAGTAATGAAAATCTCACAGCTGTTGGCGACTTCGCGCAGAGTATCTATTCATGGAGAGGGGCGGATCCAACAAATTTAAACAGATTAGTAAAGGAGTACCCAAATATTAAGGTTATAAATCTAGAACAAAATTACCGCTCAACCCAGGTAATTCTTGACGCGGCCAATTCGATAATCAAAAGGAATACCCAACATCCCATCTTAAAACTCTGGACAAATAAAAACGGGGGACAAAAGATAAAAGTTTATAGAGCCAGAAGTGAATTGGATGAAGCTTCATATGTGCTTAATGAGGTTGACAATTTAATTACCAAGGGACTTGAATTTCAAGATATTGTGATTCTGTACCGAACAAATGCTCAGTCGCGTGTTCTCGAAGAGGCCTTCTTACACGCAGGAATCCCTTATACCTTGGTCGGAGGAGTAAGATTTTATAGTAGAAAAGAAGTCAAAGACGTACTTTCATACTTAAGGCTTTTGGTTAATTCTAAAGATACCGTCTCAAGGAAAAGAGTTGAAAAACTAGGGATACGACAGTATGAGAAATTCAAAGACTTTTCAAAAAAACTTCCTGAAAATTGGCAGGAAAAAGCAACCACATTGGATGTGATGGATGCAGTTCTACAAGATACAGATTATCTCTCCAAATATAAAAGAGAGACGGAAGAAAATATTGCCAGACTGGAAAACATAAAAGAGCTCCGCTCAGTTGCAACCGAATTTCCCAATATAAATGAATTTTTGGAAAACGTCGCTCTGATCGAAGCCGAGCAGGACGAAAAAGGAAAAATCAAATCACGAATCACGAATCACGAATCACCGCGTAACTCTGTTACGCTCATGACAATTCATGCTGCGAAAGGATTGGAATTTCCGACTGTTTTTATAGTCGGCATGGAAGAGGGACTTTTTCCCCACTCCAGAAGCCTTTTTGACATGAATGAATTAGAGGAAGAACGACGACTTGCATATGTTGGCATTACCCGCGCAAAGGACATACTTTATTTAACATACGCCAATCGCCGCCTATTTTTCGGCCAAAGAACAAGCAATCCTCCGTCAAGGTTTATAATAGATATTCCGGAAAATTTACTGGAAGGAGTTGAAAGTAGCCATATGGATTTTGATATTAAAAACAAATTCGACACAGATTTCGCCGACATTGACGACTCAATCAACTTTTAAATGGTAGTAAAACAAGTTACAGAAAAAAATAAAAAGAGCTTTAATGAAGTTGCAGTTCATCCTTTGCAAACATGGGAGTGGGGAGAGTTCAGGGAAAAAGCGGGAAATAAGGTAGTGAGATTAGGTGTTTTTGATGGCTATAAATTAACTGACGCTGTGCAGGTTATCTTCAGTAAAATCCCTCATACTAACTATAAAATCGGAACTGTAATTAAAGGACAGAAACCAACTGTGGAGATAATTAAAGAACTAAAAAAACTAGGAAACGAAGAACGAGCAATTTTTATTAAACTCGAGCCAAATGTCCCCTTTAGCGACAGTAGCTCGCAGCAAGTACCAAGTAGCAAGGAAAAAGACAAACTAATAAAGACTTTAAAGCAAAATGGAGCGGTTTCTGGAAAGACATTGTTTACACCAACCACCTTTTGGATTGATTTAAGTCGTCAGGAGGACGATATACTAAAAAGTTTTAATTCAAAAACCCGCTACAATATTCGCGTAGCTCAAAAACACGGAGTTGAAGTCGTTGAAGACAACTCCGATAAAGCATTTGAAAGATATATCGAGTTAACTCGGGAAACAGTTGAACGTCAAGGCTTTTATTCCCACACCGAAAAATACCACCGCCTGATGTGGCAACATCTCCACAAAGATATGGTCAATCAAAATAAATTCCCTATCGCCCATCTACTAAATGCTATCTACCAAAATGAAATAATAACGACATGGATTGTTTTTGTTTATAAAGATTTTCTCTATTATCCTTACGGCGCCTCTTCAGAAAAATACAAAAACGTAATGGCAAATAATTTGATGATGTGGGAAGCGATACGGTTTGGGAAAAAGCTTGGTTTAAAAACTTTTGATCTTTGGGGAAGGGAAGAAGGAAAAGGATTCACAAAGTTCAAGGAAGGTTACAACTCACAAGTAGTCGAATTTTTAGGAACATGGGATTTAGTTACATCCCTCCTTTACTGGCCATATAGAGCCGCAGAATCCTTGCGCTGGCAAATATTAAGAACCAAAAGCAAGTTTGTTAAACCCTCATTCTAAAAATATAATGCTAATCTGCGAATGTATGCAAATGCTACGAATGAATACGAATTATGTTGATTGAAACTCTATTATCTAAATCCCAAACTATTCGTATTTATTAGCGTCATTGGCATTATTAGCATAATTAGCATCATTTATGGATCTTAGACAAACTCCCGAATATGCAAAATATATGGAAAGTATTGGTTGGATTGTTGAGAGGAAAGGTGGAGTAAATTATTTTATCAAGAAATTTTCTTTAATCGGCTCGTTCATTAAAATCCAAAGACCGGAAGTCTTAAGAGATCAAGAGATTAAGTTAATTAAGAGATTAAGTAAAAAATACAGAGCCTTTCAGATAGTCATCGAACCCCGTAAGGCTTCGCTACGGGGCAAGCCAAATCTATTAATTGAGCACGGTTTCAGACTAAGTAGGTCCCCTTTCGTTCCGGCTAAAACTATTCATATAGATTTAACAAAATCAGAAAAACAACTTCTTAAAGAAATGCACTACAAGACTCGATACAACATCAAAAAAGCGATAAGTAACAAGTTAAAAGTAACAAGTTCTAAAAATATAAATCAATTTGCCGACTTTTGGCAAAAATGTGCTCTAAAACAGAGAGGAATGTTTTTAAGTCAGAAAAAAGAAATTATTGAACTATATAAAGCGTTTGGAAGAAATGCGCATCTTTTGCTTGGATACAAAGATAAAGAACTTATTTCCGGAATTCTGATGATAAGAACAAGTGATATTGCCTACTATATGTATGCCGCCTCAAGCGATAAAGGCAAAAAACTCTTCGCGCCAACCTTAAACTCTTGGGAAACAATAAAACTTGCCAAAAAACTAGGCTGCAAAATTTTTGATTTCGAAGGAATTTATGACGAACGCTTTCCCCTAAAATCTTGGAAAGGTTTCACCCGTTTCAAAAAATCTTTCGGTGGCCGCGAAATCGAATATCCCGGAGCTTTTGTTAAATACAGGTTTCCATTTTAGAATAAAGGCATGAGAAAAATTGAAAAGAAAGCTGTTCCCAACCTTTTTGAAAAAGTTAAAAGCGGAGAAAAAACGTTTGACGTAAGGCTAAACGACTTCAGATGCAAAGTAGGAGATATCCTGGTTCTTCGTGAATGGGACACTAAAAATAAAAAATATACCGGTAGAGTTTTAGAGAGAAAGATTACTTTTGTACTCAAATCGAAAGACGTTTTAAAGTTCTGGTCAGAAGAAGAAATTGCAAAACACGGTTTTCAGGTAATTGGTTTCAAATAACTTCTCGGGAGACCAACTTTTATCAATTTTCATCGTCCGGATACCAGGAAATCTTTTGAAGACTGGCCTACCTTCGTATCATCAGAGGATGCATAAATAAGAACTCTCCACGTTGTCTCTGTTTGACCAACCGGAATTTCTATCTTCACCTGCCCATCGTCCCCCGTCTTAAGAGACGGATTCCAATATAAAGTATCACTATCTTTTAGGAAGGCCTCAAAGCCTCCGCCCCCACCACCCCTTCCATCTCTCCAATCGTATGTAGCGATCCAGGTCAAAGATGATGAGGTATTTGTTGATCGATTTCGGAAATAATAAAACGATGAATGGAGAGGTGGAGCAGCATTTTTTCGAAGAGCAAAAATGGCTTTATCTATAATTGCCGCTCCAATGTCAACTGGGAGAAGATTCCCATCTTTATCTTTAGTAGTTACAGTAATAATTGCGGTATCTCCCGGATTATACTTTTCTTTATCAGTACTAACTTCAACAGTAATTAGTTTATGAAGAGCTGGAATATTTAAACTTAGTCCTTCAATGAAATATTCACCTTTATAGAAAAAGCTGAATGTTGGCGTAATAGAAGGAGAGTATTGCGGTAAAACGTCGAATTTAAATGTATTTACTCCTTTTTTCAGCTCAATCCAGCTAGGTGTATAAACCCTACCTCTTTCGAATGAACCAAAAATAGTCATATCATCTGGTGCAATAATTTCCAAACTTACAGCGTCTCCAACCTTAAGAGAGCTATTAAATGAAGTGATTTTAAGAATGGTTTGATCTACACCGGAAGAGCTTAAAGTTGGAAACTCTCTTTCTTCATCTTTATTGAAGAACAAAATTCCTTTTCTTGCTTCAATTTTGTTATTAAGGCTATCTTGTGTTTTCACTGAAACATAAAAGTATTTATTTGAACCGTCCTTTCCTAACTTTTCTTTAAAAACACCAAAACCGTTTTCATCCGTTTTTACGGATTCTGATTTAATTATTTTTCGTTCGGCTTGATTAGCCTTCCAACTTTCTTCATAGATTTCATAGGAAAAATCTTTATCAGCTATTTTCTGACCATTAAGATCTTCTGCGTAAAAAGCTAGGGTGAATTCTTGATCATAGGCAATTCTTCCCGGGCCGGGTCTAAAGAAAACATTAAACTCTCCCTGATGCACAATTGCACTTTTTGCAGCAACAATTTTATTTCCATTATCGTCAGTCTTCTCAGCTACATATGTAATTTCTTGACTAAGGAGTGACTTGAGTTCGTCTGTAGAAAATTCTAACCTAGCTTCTCCATTTTTATCCAACTCTATCTCTCTGGGTTCTCCAATAGGTTGTCCATAATATTCGTCAAATCCCCCACCACCACACATACCTCCCCATCCATTAAGTTTAAAGGAAGTATTGTAAACCGCCTTTTCTGTCTCGTAGTAGTCTCTGCTATATATAGTTAGCTTTACCTTTTGATTCCTAAATGGCTGACCATTAAAGAATCTTCCTATAACTTTGGCAGTAGTTTTCTCCGAATGAACAAGTTCACTTTCAGAAACCTCTATATCTAAACCAAAAGTAGGTTTTTTATATTCGAATACGTCGAAATAGGTGTAACCTTCTGAAAAAAACTTTGACGAATCTAAATTTGTAGTAGTAAAAAGATATCTTGTTCCTTCTTTTACATTTTCAGGTAAAGTAAATTCCCCGTAAAAAATACCCCCCTCAGTCACCTCAAACTCTTTATCAAATTTAAAATTGGAGTCGCTTCCCGTGTAAACCCGTACCTTCTGTTTATCCGGAAGTTCGTAAAGAGCATCATTGTCCTTCCGTAACACCCCCCTGAAAGAGACTTTTGCATTACTTCTATAAACAGGTCTATCTGTGTAGAGAAATATCTGATACTTCTCGTCTAAACTCTGAGTAAGCCGGATCTCTGCCTGACTATTAGGAATCTCCACTGGAATAATCATTACGTCATCATTCTTTCTACCAACCACCAAGTCGAGCCTTTCCGGATAGGCAAACGGGTATTCCTGTATTCCTGATAAAGTATGAATTGCTAAAACTTTTGGGTTTTCTTCCAGCCGATAGAAAGTGACGTCAATCCCACCCTCAGGTTTACCGCTATCTAAATTCTGTGCGGCAAGAAAGATTTTTTTATCATCCTGTCTTAAGTGAATTCCAGTATCGTTGAGGGTTACCCAAATACTATTTATTACAGATTCTCCTTCGTAAGCTTGAAAAAGATAAACCCCATTATTTCCTTTAAAATTAACTTTATCTCCGTCTTTTACATCCTTATATTCTTGCAATATCTTGAGTTTGTTGGTATCAATCAACTTTTCAGCATACTCACCTTCCTTAGGAGTACCATAGTTGGTTTTGACATTATAAACTAAGTTTTCCAAAAGCATCTGGATATCGGCTTTATATACTTTTACCGTAGGACTGGCTATTTCCGAACCCACTTTAAGAGTTATGTCTGTTCCTCGAGACGCTTGGAAACTCATAAATTTTCCTGACCAGTTTTTACTGGTAAACGTAACCAAATTTGCGTCATAACTTATGGAGAATGAGAAAGAATAATCGTTAAGAAGTTTTTTGCCTGGATCGCTAGGAAGGCCATTTTTGAGAGTTATTGTCACATAAGCACCCCTGGGAAACGAAGACTTGGGTCCAAAAACTATCTCTTCTGGGCTTGATCCTTGTATTAGATCGCCTTCAACAAAAGGGGATACTGAAAAATATTCCTCAACATGATGGGCCGTTACCGGGAGATTGAATTTGACAGAAATTTTCGGTTTTGAGCTACTAACAGTCCCCCGAGGACTAGCTGAGATTACTGCTAAATACTCTACCTGTCTACCTTTAAATTGATTGCTAGGGTATTTCAATTGGAAAAACAAAGCAACAGAGATTAGTAGCAATAGCGAGAAAACAAAGAAGGCAATCTTTGGAACATAAACTTTATTTCTATAAGCAAACTTTTCAGAAATTTTCGCAATGCTTTTAGAAAAAAGATTTTGAGGTGGAGGAGAAGCATTTACTGATCCACTCTGGTTTTCCATCTTCTGAACTATTTTAATCAATTTTCTCTACAAAATAAACTATATTCACATTTCTCGCACAAGATGTTTCCTGAATATTTAAAGTCCGTCCTTTAAAGCTAGTCGCACAATTTATTTATCATACAGGTCGAATGACTTTTATATCTCCTTCAGAATAAACTTTGGGAACAACCGGATAAGAATTGACTTCCAGCGCCACCTCAACATCTTTAGGTTTTCCTAAAGTATCTCTGACAAGAACAGCACAATCACAAACAGAAACCCTCTTTCTCATATCCTCAAAATCATAAGCTTTGCCCTCAAGAGCACTTTTAATAGCCTCCGCGCACTCATCATCTTCAAGTCCTCTTTCACCGAGTCTTCCTAAAGCAACAAGCGACACCACATTAGGTTTACTTTTGCGAATATATTCAACAACCGCATCTAAATTGACAAAAGAAGCCATAATAATATCTTGGGCCTTGGTCGCATCCAGTATTGATTGTGTTGCATTGTTACTTCTCAAAACTATTTTCTTGCCAGTAAAGTTTTCACTTACAACTTCTGATGGAGAGTTAATATGATGAAATGCGTCGTGAGCATGACCATGTTCTCCTTCGCCCACCAAAACAAAGCCTTCTTTCTCATAAGTGAGGGCTTCGTCCGGAGTTTTTACAGGAATAATTTCAACCGCTCCTTTATCGAACAAAATGGGAATTGTCGTACAGGCTCTTAAAACATCTATTATTACTGCAATACCTATAGCGTTTTTCGCTGCTTCCGTTGTGTAAAGAATTTTTATTTCCATTTTTTCAACCATCTACTTTGCAAAACAGTTTATATTCGCAAGTTTCGCAGAGCATGCTGCCGGAGCATTTGAAGTCGCTCTCCTCAATCTGTTTTCTATAATCTCCAATCATTTTTCTTGCTTCTTCCAATTCTTCTTTTGTTCTTGAAGTTGAAACGATTTGCGGTGTATCAAAATACATTAGAGAGAGTTTTACTTTTTCAGGTTTGCGATCGAAAGGGTATTCGGGAATTGAAGTTGCCGCGAGACCGTAAATTGACAGCTGCAAATCTTTTCCTGCCTCGTTCTGAGTCAGAGCCGTCGCACCTGTTTTATAATCAATAATTTCCAGCTCGTCACCCTTTACGTCAACCCTGTCAATCTTTCCACCCACCCTTAAATTACCGCGCCCCTCCGAAGCTTTACGCGAAGGGGGGTTAATCTGTATGCTAAAGGGCTGTTCCAACGCAATGGGCTTGAGTTTCGGATCAAAATAATTCTCTAAATAAAACTTAAGAAACCGCTTTGCTTTATCAAACGAGCCTCTCTCATGAGATTTGCTAAGATACCCTTCGTTAATCCAGTTTTCCTCAAGAATTTTATAGATCAAATCGACAGTTGGTTTTTGCCCCTGAGCCAACCTCTCGTAAAACGTCTTCATTGTTAAATGAAAAGAGTTTCCAAAACTTTGCGATGAGGTTGGAGGAGTTGGCAATTTATAAATGTATTTTAATTTAAAGTGAAGTGGACAGGTACGAAAGGTTTCGATTTGACTGTAGGATAAATAGTCGATGTGGATAGGCCACCGGCCCGGATGGGCCTCTGGCCCGGAGGGTTGTTCGGTCTTGAACTTGGGCTTGTAATCCAAGAAAGAAAGTTGCTGGTCTTCTTCTTTGGGAGGTTCGGCGGAAACCGACTTCTCCCCAAGTGCCTCGAAGATAAATGAAGATAATCTTTTCTCACGCTTTCCTTCACCATAATAATCGGCAGCTGTAAGGTAAAGGCGTTCCATTGCACGAGTCATTCCAACATAAAAAAGCCTTCTCTCTTCTTGAAGATGATAATCCCCCTGCGGTAAAACTTCTTTAATAAGTGCATCGGGAATTGGAATCTGTTCCCTGCGCTCAATTGTGGGAAATCTTTGTGAAACCAAATTAACCAAGAAAACAACCGGGAATTCCAATCCTTTGGCAGAATGAACAGTAAGAATATTCACTGCGTTTTCTTTAGTCCAATCAATATCGGCAGCGAGTGGTGATTCGCCCAACTCGCTGGCTAAATCTATCCAGTCAACTACCGCTGTCACTGTCGCATCATCATGCTCTATCTCATAAGTTTTAAGTTTGTCAAAAAATTTGGAAATATTAAGAGCACGTTTTTCTGCCTCAGAAGTATCAGGATTAAGAAGTCTTCGCAGAAGCCCGGAATCTTCAAGAAAGTAGTAAAGAATTTGCCCGGCCGTCTCTCTTTTAATTAATTTTTGTTGTCTTTCAATAATTTGTAAAATCTTTTTAACTTTTTCTTTCGTTTCTTCGGAAACAAAAACGTCGTCTATTTTTTCGCAGGCTTCGAAAAGACTAAGATTTTTCATTCTTCCATAATTAGTCAGCCTTATTAAATCTTTCGCCTGGATATCAAAATAGTCAATTGAAAGTAGTCGATACATCGAAACATTATCTTCGAAATCATAAAGCACTTTTAAATAAGAAAGTAGATCAACTATTTCCGGCTGCCTAAAAAGCCTGCCCGGACCTAAAAATTGATGGGGGATTCCATGTCTTGCCAAAGCTCTGATAAAAGGTTCGGAGTGGATGTTTGCCCTTACCAAAATAGCTATATCCTTATAATTAAAAAGGGCTAACCCTTCCGAAGCTTTATGCGAAGGAGGGTTGGCAGTCAGCTTTCTAATTTCCTTCGCAACAGCTTCTGCCTCATTCTCAACTCGGTCAACATGAATAAAAGAAGATTCATTTCCGACTTTCTTAAACTTAGACATAGACTTTAACTTTTTGTCTATCTTTTCAATTACTTCCAGCCTATCTGGGTTGTTGTATTGGATAAGTTGATAGGCTTTATCCAAAATCTCCTGTGAAGACCTGTAATTTTTGGTTAAAGTTACAATCTTGGCTTCTGGAAAATTCTTTCTGAAGTACAAAGCGTTAGACACCGCCGCTCCGCGAAATCTATAGATACTTTGATCATCATCCAAAACAACGGTTATATTTTTTTCTTTTCCAGCCAAAAGTTTCACCAATTCATTCTGGGCAATATTAGTATCCTGAAATTCATCAACCAAAATATACTTAAACTGCTTTCTGTATTCTTGAACTACGTTGGGTCTTTCTCTAAAAAGTTTCAAAGTTTTAACTATCAAATCCCCAAAGTCCATTACCCCTTCTTTAGTTTTCAACTCTTCATACATTTTATAGGCCTTTGCCAACTCCCCCCATTTCTCAATTTCAACTTTTGACTCAGCTGGTAAACTTTCCAGACCAGCTGAGTCATCCCGTGAAGACTTCGCGCCATGTGAGGCGCGAACCTTTTTGCGGGATTCCCCTTGTTTTTGAACCCACTTGATATATTCAGCTGGCGTTATGTCTTCATCCTGAAGCCTGCTAAAATGCTGTAGCATTCCGCCGATAAATTTCGTCGGATTTCCCAACGGTCTAAAATAATTTAGGTCAAATTTGAATAAGTTTTTTCTGACAAATTGGACCGACTCCGACTGAGTGTTTAATTTATATTTGGGATCAAGTCCGATATGTAAAACTTCGGAGCGGAGGATGCGGTCGCAAAAAGAATGAAAGGTCGATATCCACATTTGGGTGTAACCATAGGGCATTGCAATGTCCACCCGCTCCTGCATCTCTTGGGCGGCTTTTTCGGTAAACGTTAAAGCCAAAATTTCAGAAGGTTTCGCCAGGTCTTTCTCAATCAAATATTTTATCCGTTCGGTAATAACAGTCGTCTTCCCCGTCCCCGCCCCCGCGATAATTAAAAGGGGTCCACTTTTGTGTCTAACCGCCAATATTTGTTCTTCGTTTAATTTTTTGTCTGAAGTTTTTGTTGCCACGAAGCAATTTTACCACCTTTTCATTAATTTTATGGCTAGAATAATCCAGTGATTCTTTAAGCTTTATCTTTTTTGCCTTTCAGCAAAGTCTCCACGACTTCTTTGGGTAAGGATACTGCTGAAAGAAGGGCATTCTTGACGGTCTGGCTAGTTTCTCCTCCAACTTCTTCGGCAACTTTTACGACTCCCAGAATCGCATTTTTAGCGGCGTCTGTCGTATCTTGTCCGAGGTTACCAGCGGTTTCAATCGCCGATTCAACTGCGGAAACAGCAACATTAGCAACGTCTCCTCCAACGTCTGCCGCCCCTTTTACTGCACCTGAGGCCGATTGACTAACCGCCTCCATCACGTCTCCTCCTGCCTCGGCAACTCCGTTTATCGCAGCGCTTACCGAATTTTTTGCAGCATCTACGACTGACACACCTACTTTGGAAGCACCAGTTACGGCACCCGCAACAGTATCGGAAACTACACCCATTACAGCACCCCCCGCCTCGCTGACATCTTTAAGTGAACCCAAAACCTGATTTTTTACTACCTGCCTTAAAGAAGAGAGAATATCATCCGCTCCCTTAATCGCGGAAACAACAGTTTCGCTTATTTCGTCAACAACTTTAGATAACATTATTTCTCACCCCCTTCATATCTACTATACCATTTCTAGTCTTCAAATTCTGCAATCTTTTTCTTTGAACCCTCCTCAAGAGACCTAGTCGAAGATATTTTTTGGCCGAGTTGGGAGAAGACTGATAAGACGCTGCTCATTGTATTGTAGGCGTTGGTTAGGTGCTTTTGAAGAACCGAAAGTGTATCGCCGACTTTGCTGTAGTCTTTTTGAATTGCACGAAGGGCAGATAAGATTTCTCTTGCTTGGGCTTCGATTTTTTGACCCTCAAAGCTCATCAGGATCGCCCGCAAGTATGCATAGAAAGTGGTTGGGGAAACGGGGAGTATTCTTTTGGCTCCGGCGTAATCAAATAGGGTCGGATTATTTACAATCTCATAATATACGGCCTCACTTGGAATGTACATCAGGGCATAATCAATAGTTCCTTCCTCGGTCAAAATATACTTTAGGGAAATGTCATCAATGTGTTTTTTGACATCCCTTTCAAAATCCTTTTTTACCTGGCCGTAGCTTTTTGCGGAGGCGGGCTCGCTGCTTAAAGAAGTCATCCGTCGAAAATTTTCCATCGGAAACTTTGAATCAACTGGAATAATCCCCGCCGTAGTTTTAATCGCCGCATCAACCTTTTCGCCTGATTTGAAAGTGTATTGTAGATGAAACGATTGCTTTGGAAGATACTGAGCCAGAAGTTCTTTCAAAACCTGCTCCCCAATATTTCCCCTTAATTTTGGGCTTCGCAGAAATTCCTGCAAATCTTTCATTCCCCTCCCAATTTCGCTCATTTCGCCGATATTCTTCTGAACATCTCCGATAACCCTTGCGGCATTGTCCAATCTTTCATTAAAAGATTTACTTTGTTCGTTCAAACGAACGTTTGTTGTTTTTAAGTACTCAAGAAGTTCATCAGAAGGCTTTTGCTTTTTATTTATTAAATAGACCAGAAGTATAAAGCCGCCTATTATTAATATTATTATGATAACTAAAGGATCCATAAATAAATGATTCTAATTATGCTAATAATGCCAATGATGCGAATAAATACAAATAGCTTGGGATCGAGATAATAGAGTTTCTTTCTACACAATTCGTATTTATTTGTAGATTGGCATACATTCGTAGATTAGCATTATACTTAAACAATTCTAGCATCCCCACACACTACAATGAAACCAGTAAGCTATGAAGCAAGAAAAAAGGAGATAAAATTCCGTAAGAATTTTTTTCCGACTTTACTCATTATCATTACGCTTTGGATAATGCTTACATCAGTTTTCTATTTTGTTGATCCGGAGTCTTTCGGAGCCATCCCCCTATTCTTTCTACTAACTTTCTTTGCGCTATTTTTTACAACCTCAACTCTTTTCGCAAATACAAAGCGCGGTATGGTCATATCGTTGGCAATTATTTTTTTTCTGATGCTTAGGTATTTGGGTGTAGGCAATATTGTTAATTTCTTACTGATCTTCGGTCTGGTAATTGTTTTTGAAATTTTTTTTCTAAAAAAGTAAAAAATATCTATTGACTTGACCGAGAGAATTGCTATACTGTTCCAAATCTCTACTTCAGTCGATCAAACACCCCTGCCTTAATAGTTATGAGAACATCTGATAAAAAACTTAATCCCTCTTTAAAAAAAGAAATCGAAGCTGTTTTTGTCCAAACAATTACCGACCTTAGGGACATAGGAGAAACAGAAACTTTCTTAACCGACTTTTTTAATGAATCCGAACACGAAGCGTTTGCCAAAAGACTTGCCATTGCCTACTGGCTCAAAAAAGGTAGGTCCTACGCCAACATCAAAGACAACCTCAAAGTCTCAAGTGCTACAATTGCAACGATTCAATCTATGATGGATAAACCCGGTTTCAAACTAGCACTCAAGAAAATAGAGGCAGAAGAATGGGCCAATCAATGGGCGGAAAGGATTAAAAAGTTTATTAAATAGAATTAATTTCAATTATTTCTCCTCGTTTGCTTTCTTATCCAAACATCAACTCCAACTATCGAGGACGATACATAACCAATTTGTGATGGCTTTATAGTAAAATACAACTATGGCAAAGAAAAAATATTATTTAACAACCGCAATCCCATATGTAAATGCAAAACCTCATATCGGCCATGCACTTGAATATGTGATTGCAGACGCTATTCACCGATACCAAGATCTTATCGGAAATGATGTCTATTTCGTCTCGGGAGCTGATGAAAATGCATTAAAAAATGTACAAGCTGCAGAAAAGGCCGGTGTCCCTGTTCAGCAATTTTTAAACGAAAATTCCAAAACTTTTGCAGATTTTTACAAACTCTTGGAAGTTGATCTTGATGAATTCAGGCGCGGGACAGACCAAAAGCATCACTGGCCGGGTGTTCAAAAACTGTGGAAGCTGGTCGACAAAAACGGTGATATCTATAAGAAAAAATACAAAGGCCTATACTGCGTCGGCTGCGAAGAGTTTAAAACCGAAAAAGATTTAGTTGACGGGAAATGCCCCGACCATGACAAGGTTCCCGAAGAAGTTGAGGAAGAAAATTATTTTTTCAAGCTTAGTAAGTACCAAGATAAAATATTCAAATTAATTGAATCCGATGAATATAAAATTATTCCTTCAAAAAGAAAAAACGAAATACTTTCATTTATTAAAGATGGTTTGACAGACATTAGTATCTCAAGAAGTAACGAAAGAGCCAGGGGGGTTGGAGTCCCAGTTGAGGGAGATAACTCACAAAAAGCCTACGTCTGGTTTGATGCTTTAAATATTTATCAAACGGCAGTCGGTTTTGGATATGACGAAAATTTATGGAAAGAATGGTGGCCGGCTGATCTTCACATAATAGGCAAGGACATTATTCGTTTCCATGCAGTTTACTGGCCGGCAATTCTCCTCTCGGCTTCATTGCCTTTACCGAAAAGGCTTTTAGTACACGGCTTTATTACTTCAGGGGGAAGGAAGATGTCAAAATCAATCGGAAATGTAATTGATCCGTATAAGGTTATTGAAAAACACGGAGTAGAAACAACACGTTACTTTTTATTAAGCCAAATACCAACACTGGATGATGGTGATCTTACAATTGATAAATTTGAAAATGTCTATCAAGCAGATTTGGCAAACGGTCTGGGTAATTTAGTCTCAAGGGTCGCAGGAATGGCCGAAAGAGCGGATTTTAAAGCACCATCAGAAAAATCACTTCCCTTCAGTAAAGAGGTTGTCGAAGCAGTTGAAAAATATAAGCTGGATGAAGCACTTTCGTTTATTTGGTATCGGATTAAAAGAGCTGATGTATTTATTAACAAAAGAGGGGTATGGAACTTGAATGGTAAACAAAAGGAAGCAGCGCTTACTAATTTAATTAATCGAATCAGGCAAATAGCTTACGATCTAAAGCCCTTTCTCCCCAAAACAGCTCAAAAAATTGAAAAGCAGTTTAAAGGGCCAAAAATTAGGAGCGAGAAACCATTATTTCCAAGACTGAGATAGTTCTCACATGGCTATATGGTTAGATGGTTATATAGCTAATTAAGTTTATAAAACCATCCAACTATTCAGCCATTTAACCATGTTCCGTAACTTTATTCTCAAACACGAAAGAAAAATTCAAAGAATATTGGAAATTCTCCCCGGATTTTTTTCCTGGAACATCATACTTTTTCCTTACTGGGGAGTTTTTATCTTGCCCGAAGTTGTTGCCTATTTTATACTGTCCTTCAACGTTTACTGGTTTTATCAGTCTTTGACAATAGCTCTCACGGCAACCATATCGCATTTAAGAATCCAGGCATCAAGTAAATATGATTGGGTAGGAGACCTTACGAGTTTTCCCGATTGGAAAAAAGTTCGCCATATTGTAGTCATTCCGGCCTATAAAGAGCCGCTTCGCATACTTGAAAGGACGATTGAATCAATTGCCAGCCAAACTCTTCCAACAAAACAGATTTCGATATGTTTAGCATTAGAAAAAAGAGAAGAGGAGGGCGAACGAAATAAAAAGATCGAAGTTTTGAAAAACAGATTTAAAAACGTGTTTGGAAATTTTTTTGCCACGGTACATGAACTCAAACCCGGTGAAACGGTCGGTAAACATTCCAATCAAAGATACGCGGCTATTTGGGTAAAGAAGGAGTTGGTCGATAAAAAAGGGGTAAATATAAACCTTTTGACTGTAACAAGCTGCGACGCTGATCATAAATTCCATCCAAACCATTTTGCCGCTCTTACTTATAAATTTCTGGATAACCCAAACCGTTACCTATATTTCTGGCAACCTGCCGTAATGTTCTACAATAACATCTGGGAACTTCCTTCAATCACCCGCGTTCTCAATACTCTTATGTCAATTTGGAACCTATCTCAACTTCCAAGACGCGATAGGCTAATAAACGCCCAGAACTATTCGCTTTCGTTGAAACTTTTGGACGAGGTCGGATATTGGGATGCCGACAAAATTCCCGAAGATTGGGGAATATTTTTCAAAGCTTTTTACATGAAAGGGGGCAGTATAGAAGTTGAGCCAATTTATCTGCCTCTTTACGCCGACGCTGCTTTATCCACGTCGTTTTTTAAAACCCTGAAAAACCAGTACGAACAGATTAAACGCTGGGCTTGGGGAGTGTCGGATGATCCCTGGATTATCAAAAATTACTTTCTTGCAAAAAATATTCCTTTTTGGAACAAAACCATGAGGTTAATAACCGTTTTCTGGGCTCATTTTATGTGGCCTGTCAATTGGTTTATTATTACAATAGGTCTTACAGTTCCTACGCTGATTAATCCCGCATTCGGAAGAACGACTCTCGGTTACACCGTTCCCAAGCTTTCATCATTTCTTTTGACGATTGCGTTATCCTTTTTGGTCATCATGCTCATTTACGACAACATCTATAAACCCAAAAGACCTGATAAATTTCCTGTATGGCGCGCAATACTCATGCCTTTGGAGTTCGTACTCATGCCAGTCGCAGGCTTTTTCTTTTCGGCGCTCCCGGGCCTCGACGCCCACACACGACTGATGTTGGGGAAATACATTGAATATAGGGTAACGGAGAAAGTTTAAATCAGTCCAAGTTTAAATTTAAAAATTTTTTGGGAAAAAAATTCGCAAAGTTCTTTAACAGCTACTTAAGATTGGAAATTATCCAGTCTGCCTTTGGCGGAGAAATTTTCTCCTGCCTCTCCCCCACTGAAGAAAATTATAAAACCCTATAGTCTATTTATTCATCCTTCTATTCTACCCAAATCGTTTCCAGTTTCTGTCAACTCTTGTTCTATGTATCTTTTTAATATTCTTTTGATCTTTCTCAATTTTTCGCGCTCTTCTTTCTATCTCCCTTCTCAATCTTGAATTGGAAGTTTTGAAAAAGTCCTCAAAGCGGGCAACAATCATCTCCTTCTTTAACCCAGCAACCCCCCTTTCTTTATTGTATAAATACAAAATAAAGTCTTTATACATTCGTGAGTCGGACCAGGAAAGAAGCGGTTTGTCTCGCCTTTTAACATCAATCATCACACAATCAACACTAGGTTTCGGAATGAAATCCCGTCTTTCAAATTCCCAATAGACTCTTATTTCAAACCAAGGATAAAGTAAAACAGAAATCATCTGATTTCGCGAGTCCTGTGGTTTTCCGATGAATTTTTTCGCTGCTTCTTTTTGGACTATTAAATACCCTTGCTGAAAATTCTTGTCGTCCGTAAGTTTTCTGATGACGTCGGATATAATTACAAAAGGAGTATTGGCGAAAACTTTAAAAGGATAGCCGGGAAGTTTATATTTTAAAAAATCGTTTCTAACTAATACCAGTTTATCTAATTCCGAAAATTTATTTTTCAAATGAAGGTAAAGTTTTTCGTCAATTTCAACAGCAATTACCTTCTTCGCAGCATTTAATAATTCTTGGGTAATAATCCCCTTCCCCGGTCCGATTTCCAAAACAACATCATTTTCCCCAATCGAAGACTTACCAACCAAATCGGCAACAAGTCCTGGGTTAATCAATCTATTTTGTGAATACAGCATTCTTCTTTTTTTCAATTTCATAAAAGAATATCCCTTCCGGTAATATTTTATCCCGATATAATTTAAAAAGCGAAAACGAATAATTTTTAGTAATCTTTAAAACAATATTTGTTATGCTAAACTTTTTTCATGAATATCAAAAAACTATCATTTAGGGGCTTTAAATATATTTACTCAAAAGTCCCAAGACTTTGTGTTGATCTTCTTATCAAAAACCGAAAAGGAGTGCTTCTGACCAAAAGAGATATTCCACCCGACAAAGGCTGGTGGCATTTTCCCGGTGGAACAGTATTAATGGGTGAAACTCTCAAGGATACGGTTCATAGAGTTGCCTCTGAGGAATTAAATACTAAAGTTGAAATTATTAAATTCTTAGGTTTCTTGGAGTATACCGAAGGAAGCGGATTTGGGTATCCCATATCCGCAGTTTTTCTTGTTAAACCAATCAACAAAATTGTCGGCGGCGAGCAGGCAAAAGAAGTTAATTATTTCAAAATAATCCCCGAAAAAACATTACCCGAAGTAAAAAGATATTTAAAAGAAAAATTCAATCTCCGATAAAAAAGAAGACAGAGGAGGGAATGGTTTCTATAAATTTAGATCCCAAGCAATTTCATATTGTTCAAAACCAAATGACTTGAGTAGTTCTTGAATTGGTTTATTTTTGGCAAGTGTTTCCACTTTAATTCTTTTAGCTTCTTTTGAACTGGCAAATTCAATCACTTTTTCCACAAGCTTTTTTGCCAAACCTTTCCTTCTGTAATCTGATTTCACTAATAAATCGGAAAAATAAACGTATTTCTCAGGATATTCAGTTAATTCGGAATCCTCATTAATCCAAGCACTGGCAAAACCGACAACTTTTCCATCAACTTCGGAAATGAACAGATTTCCGCTCCTTTCTTTGCGGCGACGGAGAATAAAACTTAAATATGATTCCGCAACATCTTTCCCAGGCTTTTTCCGAGAAGTAAACTTTCTTTCGTACTCTTGCAGTTCTAAAATACACTCAAGAAGCTGACTCCTGTCTTTTTCGACATATTCTCTTATTTCTGAATTCATAAACAAATTATACAGAGTCCGCGGAGGAAATGGGTTATTAACTAATCTTTTTGCAGGTTATCTGACACAGTATTTTTATAATAATCCGGCCTTATGTCTGGTTTTTGCTTAATTATATATTGGTAGACTCTCCCCAGGCTTGAAAAAACATAACCTTTAAGCAATAATCCATTAATCACCAGATTGTCTCTCCAATTCATTTTATCAAAGTCTTTTAGATCGGGACCAAAGGGAGTAGTTCTATTAACATTAATAGTTTTTATGTCGTTAATATTAATTTTAAAAGGCCTAGCAAAAAAACCTAAAACTGCGCTTAACGGAAAAAATATATTCATTTTTTCATCATTTAGCTCTATTCTAGTAAATAGAAGCGTGTTAACCAACAAGATTGCTATAAGGGCGAAAAGCCCTGTATAAATCAAGTCTTCATAAAACATCTTTTTATACTCTTGCTTGGTATTTTCCAAAAATATTTTTCTACTTTGTTCCATATCCAAAAAAATTTTATTTACCTCGGATGGATAATCCTTATCAACATAACTAGGAAATCTCTCAGAGAGATTCTGTCCATCAAAATACCCCTGAGAACGAAGGTAGTTGTCGTTTGCAAACCCAATTTGTGATTTTAATGAAGCTAAAATTATTAACAAAAATGGTCCTAAGATAATAAAATAAAAAGGACAAATCCTGACCGTCAACTTCATAATTAAATTATATCAGGTTAAAATCCAGAAGCCGCGCTTGCCCGCACGCCGTCTACAAAGCCTTGGCGACGTACGACCTTTGGAGGGAAGAAAATTATTTCGAAATATTTTACTTTTTCACTACTTTTATTAAACCGTACAGTCCAATCAATAGCCAAGCAGTATTAAGACCAACAGATGGTATTACACCGTGAACTCCTGAATTAATAATAATTCCTATCGCCCCCACTACATTAAGAATTTGATATCTTCTATTGTCTGCAGAAAGTTTTTTCGTTGAAACAAGATAATAAGCAAGCAAAATTGCAAAAGTACCTATCCAACCAACAACTTCGTAAATCATAACCAGATTATATCAAGATCGCGGAGGAAATGGAGTCTCAGGTTTTTTAACCAGAGCTAATTTGAAGGACGTCGAACGTCCCGAGGACAAATTATTTATTTGACAAATTAATAATGTAAATACATAATATGTACAAATGCGTGTATTGCCGAAGACCGTATCTTTCGAATGGGACAAAGGCAATCTTGATAAAAGTTACGAAAAACACGGCACCACACCAAAAGAAACGGAAGAGATTTTTGTCAGCGAGGAACTTTATGTTCTTCCGGACGTGAAGCATTCTCAAAAGGAAAAGCGATATATTGCTCTTGGTAAAACCCAAGAAAACAAACGGTTACTTGTAGTTTTTGTAATTAGGAAAGAGAAAATAAGAATTATCTCGGCAAGACGAATGCATAAAAAGGAGCTGCAAAAATATGATAAAGCTAAAAAGAATTCCAAAATTTAAGTCAGAAAAACAAGAACGGGAGTTTTGGCAGAATGTCGACTCCACTGGTTACGTGGATTACACAAAGCTTGAAAAATGGTCTTTTCCAAACTTAAAACTTACATCCCGCCCAGTGACAATACGAATTCCTGAAACTATTATAGAAAAGGTAAAAATCAAAGCCAACAGAATGGACATGCCATACCAGACTCTTATTAAGCAATTTATATATAAAGGCCTGGGAATAAACCTTTAATCCGATCAAAGATTTCTCGACTCCGGGGCTAATTTGAAGACAAATTTTGACTTTTTAGCTTCTTATATTTGAAATCCTGATCCCGGTTTCTTTAATAACTACAAGTTGCTTACCGAAATCTGCTTTTGATTTTGGACTCTCGAAAAATTTCTTAAGAATTTTATTAACATTCTCGGGTGTTTGATTTTTTGTTCGAATTCGCATTATTCCAACTTTACCTTTTTCTCGAAAGTACCAGAGATCCACAAAATCCTGATCAAAAGTAATGATAATTCTTCCTTCCCTTTTTGCTTTCTTCACTACCTCTTCATCGGATAAATAATGAAGTTTCTGCTCAAGGATAGAGACAGCATCAAAATTAAGATTTCTCAAAAATTCTGCAGTAAGTGGAGAAAGATTTGCATCCAAAAGAAATTTAAGCGAAGTTGTAGTTTTCTTCACGATTAAGTTTTTCTGCTGCAAATGCAAGTGCTGCTTCAATTTGTTTTTTGGTAAGAGGGGGGTAGGCTTTTATTATTTTTTCAAAAGTGTATCCGTTTGCAAGAAGGTTAAGGATCACCCCTACGGGAATCCTAGTACCTTTTATGACGGGCTTACCAACCATCACCTTCGGATTGATTTCAATATACTTATCGTATTTCATACTCGTTATTGTAGCATTTTAATCAAGAAAAACATATAAAAACTCTAGAGCTAATTTGAAGACAAACGTTTTTTCATTATTAGATACCTGTTAAAAGCTTCTATAAACCCGGGAGGAAATTCTTTTGGATTTTCTTTCAACATCTTTTCTACTCTCTTTAAATCAAACCATTTTCCTCCACTCAGTTCTTTCTTGTTCGGCATTATGTCTCCATTAAAAACAGTTGTAAAAAGTGTACTAAATTCTTTAAGAATCATTCTCTTAAACTCTTGCTCTTTGTAGAATTTAGTTATCCTTTCAAGAGTGTGCGTATTAACTCCCAACTCTTCTTTTAGCTCGCGCCTTGCTGCTTCTTCATAAGTTTCACCTTCGTCAACATGTCCTCCCGCAGACTGATCCCATGTATTAGGATAAGTATCCTTATTGGAACTTCTCCTCTGAAGAAACAACTCACCTTTACTGTTGAAGACAAATATCCTAACAATTCTTCGTATTAATCCTTTTTGAAAAGCAATTTCTTTATCTTCCGAACCAATTACTTCGTCATTTTCGTCAACAATTACTATTTTCGACATGGTGAAATTATAACAAAAATAGTGAAGCTAATTTGAAGACAAATATATTGTATAATCCGATAAGTGAAAGTGATCAAAAAGGAATATCATATTTTCGCTCCACAGACTAAGGTATGGGATACGCTCACCAATCCTAAGACAATTGAAGCGTGGGGCGCAGGACCCGCAAAAATGACCGATAAAAAAGATTTTAAGTTTTCACTTTGGGGTGGATCTATCCACGGAACAAATCTTGAGGTTGTCCCAAATAAAAAGCTTATTCAGGAATGGTACTCGGACGACGATCCAGAAACAGCCACAAAAGTTACATTCACTTTAACCCATAAGGAGGGCTGTACTACCCTAAAATTAACACACTCCGGAGTTTCGCCAAGAAATTACGAATCAATAGATAAAGGGTGGGATGATTATTACCTAGGAGAAATTAAAAAATTATTAGAAAAATCAAACTAATCAAACGGGGATAACTTGAAGACAAATTATTTGATTTTAATTACTACTTTCCCCCGGGGAGAATTTATTTTCTGATAAGTAAATGCTTCTTTTACTTCAGTTAAAGGAAATACTTTGTCTATATTCACTTTCATTTTTCCACCGTCCACAAGTCCTGCTACGCGAGACAAATTTTTTGTCTGAGTTTTCGTATTTTGACCGATTACAGTTACACCGTTCCTTTTTGCTAATTCCTCACTGGGTTGTCCTAACATTGAAACAAGGATTCCTCCCTTTTTCAAAACTAAAAATGATTTATTCGTCGTTTCCCCGCCAACCATGTCATATACGGCATCAAAATCGTGCAGCATTTCTTCAAATTTCTGTTTTTTGTAGTCAATCACTTCATCAGCACCTAACTCCTTCGCAAATGTTGCATTGTCCGTGCCAACTGTGGTCGCAACATACGCACCAATTGATTTGGCAAGCTGAATTGCCAAGTGCCCTATCCCCCCGGCTCCCCCGTGAATTAAAATTTTCTGCCCTGCTGCAAGTTGCATATGCTCTTCAATCGCCTGCACCACACTGCTCCCTACCAGAGGAAGAGCCGCAGCCGTCTCGAAATTAATCTTGGGCATCCGCCCAGTGTTAGCCGCATTGGCTATGGCCAGTTCCGCCAATGAACCGGTTCCTCCATTCACAACATTTGCCGATCCGAATACTTTATCCCCCAGCGCAAAATCGGCCACTGCTTCCCCTACCTCAGAAATAACACCGGCAAAATCTCCTCCGGGTGTAAAAGGCAATTCAATTGGCATCATGTCTTTAAGAGAGCCTGACATGACAGCCACATCAAACGGATTGATACTAGCTGTATAAACTTCTACTAAAATCTGGCCTGCTTTAGGCTCGGGTTTGACAACTTCATTAATTGCTAAAACTTCCGGCCCGCCGTAAGAACTTACCTGAACCGCTTTCATGATTTTTACATTATAACAAATTACTCTTAGAGTTAATTTGAAGGACGTCAAACGTTCCAAGGACAAATTATTGGCGTTACTTTGTTTTGAGCTAAAATTCAATACCTATGCTTAATTAACATATGTTTTTATTGAAAGAAAATTATTGGGAGGTCAAAGAAACAAAAAGTAAAGGAAGGGGCATTTTCGCAAAGAACCCAATTTCGGAAGGTACACTTATCGGAGATTACGTTGGAAAACTGGTTCACCTGAAGGATGTAGATTTTGATAAAGAAAAAGAAAATCTATATCTGATGTATTACAGCGACACAACAGGCATTTACCCCAATTTAAAAAAACCCGGCATATACCTACTGAACCATTCATGTACCCCTAATTGCTGGATTTTTAAATTTAACCGTCACACTTTGGTTTTTGCTTTAAAGAATATTAAAAAGGGGGACGAATTGACAATTTCTTATCTGTTTCCTCCATGCAAACAATGCATAGACTGCACGCATATATGCTCTTGTGAAAGCAAGGTTTGTACAGGCTCGATGCATTTAACCGAAGGCGGATATAAAAAATGGCAGGACTTTCAAGACAAAGAAGAAAGGAAAGAAAAACGTAATATTATTAAAAACGAAAATACATTAAAATTGTTAACAAAATACCCGAAATCTATTTCTAAAAGTTATATTGCGAAAATCAAAAAGTTAGAGATTAGATAGCCTTCCCACCTTGCTAATTTGAAGACAGGTTTGTACTCAACCAATAAAAACAGCAAGGGAAAGAAATACTAAAAAGGAAATAAAAAGCCAGCCGGTCGTTGCCAAAACCAAATCAACAGCCTCATTTTTTCCCTGCCTGCCGGCAGGCAGGTTTCCGTCAAAAAATAATTTATATGGCTGGTAAAAAACAATTAAAGCACAAATTAAGGCTGATAGCGAAAAAAGGAGTAGGAAGGCAACCGGTCCGGCATAATTTGGAACCTTTCCAAAAATCTCATTCCCTTTCCAGAAAAAAATTCCAATGAGCGCACAATATAAAGTTACTCCTAAGGCTTGCTTAAAACCAAGGCGAACTAATGAATCCGACAGTTTTATATTCACAAATACATTATACACTCAGAAAGCCGGAGGCTAACTTGAAGTCAAATTTTTTTCATTTGGATATTAACTCATTGGTAGGAATAATGCGAGAACGAGTTTTCTTATCTTTCGGAAAGCCGGTCGGAAGTAAATATCCCTGCCAGTCACCTTCACCTATGGCTAACTCTAGGTGAAGTTGGTCAACCAATTTTGGCTCATCCTTAACTTCGTAAACTCTGTAATCCCCTTTTGCCAGCTTTTGATCTGTCCTGTGACCTCGATGAGTTGCAACCAGAATTTCTCCAACTGTTTTTGTAAAAACCCAAACAAAAGATTTCTTATCCAGCTTCAAAACCTTAACATCATTTCTTGTCTCGACCAAAGAATACTTGCCCTTTTTCAGTAATTTAATCATAACTCTGTTTCTGTTATACCTTGATAAAGACTGATTCCAACAATACCGGCTAGTCCCCAAACGAATGGAAGCCAGAGGGGGAAATTAAAAATATCCGAATACGAATAAGCCCAAGTTCCGCCCGTCATAATTAAACTCTCTCCCAAAGAACCAACTGCTCCAGAAATAATAAACCATAGAAATTCCTTTTTAATCGGAATTATTTTACTCTTTAATACAGCTGAAAGTATTAAAACCAGAGTAAGAACGACGCTCGTTTTCCAAAAAACAAAAACCGCAATAATCACAAGTATTATAAAAGCTATGGAGTATTTAAACTTCCTGTTCAAAAATCTAATCATATAAATCTGAAGCGCAGATAGCAATTACACCCACTCTCTAATTAATTGTACTCCTTAATATACCTACTCTGTCGTAACAGACTATTACAGATAAATGATTGTAATTAAAGTCAATTATATTGTAATTGATTTTGGGGGGGCAAATTTTGCTGAAACTCTTGTTGTTGTCTTTCAAGTTCCTCTTGCGCTTTTCTTGCCTTTTCCAATTGTCTAGTAGGATTAATTGCAGCAAGTACAATTACGGAAAATATTCCCAATATTGCAATAATTGGCAAGGTAAAGGTTACAACATATGCCAGAAACATTTTCCCCTTGCCGACGGGGGCATCTTGGACAACGTATGTTTTGGCAATTTTATCGTGCCAACCTTGCTTCTCCTTATCCCATATAACCCAGAAATACCCCAGGGAGAAAATTAAAGAAGATAATATTCTTCCCACAAATTCGCGCAAGAATGCCTTACCCAAACCAACTTTAGCGTCATCGGTTCTAATAACACGGAGGTGATAAAACTTCTTGCCTAGTGTCGTTCCGTAAATTCCGGTAGCTAACCAAAAATATACTAAAGTCAGCAAGCCAAATAAGCCTTGAAATAGTTCTTCCGAATCCGGAAAAAGTACAGTAAAAATTATGGCAAAAATTCCAAAAATTAAAGTGTCAATAAAATAAGCACCACCTCTTAAAATAAAACCAGCTTTTGTTGAGGCTTCTGATGCGGCGGCTGGAACCGCCAAAGTGGTAATTGGTTGGACCGGAGCTTGAGGAGATTGAACATCCGGATTTACTGGATTTTCGTGCATTTATTAATTTAAGCATATTTCAGTTATGCTATGCAAAGATTTTTGATACACTGAATTCATGCAAAATGTTTTTAACCAAAGTCTGTGGGGAGATGAAGGATTTAGTGCGATTTTGTCAATGAAGTCTCTTCCCGAAATAATATCTATCATCTCCCGCGATACTTCTCCCCCTTTATGGAATATCTGGGAATGGGTAGTTTTTAATACACTCGGTACCGACGAAATTTACATCCGAAACCTTTCTTTTACTTTCTTTTTGGGGACGATCTTTTTTACTTACAAAATTGCCTCACTTTTTTGGAGTAGAAAAACAGGACTTCTGGCAGCACTTTTTCTTTTTTTAAACCCCTTTTTCTTCATCTACGCATTCGAGGGAAGGATGTATTCGATAATGAGCCTAGGAGTTGCCGCCTCAATGTATTACTTTTTAAGGATTTTTTATAATGAGGAAATAATCAGAAAAAGAGACAAAGTAGGATATGTCTTTTTTACCCTCTGGGCACTTTATTCGCACCACTTTGCCTTTTTTGCGGTATCAATTCAAGGAGTATGGTGGCTTTATGAACTTACTTTTGGCAAAAGGATTAGGGCCAAAAAGATGTTTAAGCTGTTTTTGATTACCGCCGCCAGTTATGTCCCCTGGTTATATCCTTTGTATTCGCAGACGAAAATGGTCTCGGGAGGCTTTTGGCTCGGAACACCCACTCCCCAAGACCTATACAAAATAATCGCAGATTACATTGCCCAAGGAATTAAAAACGAAAATCTTACTATACCAGTTCTTGGCACTCCTCTTTACCATGCTGCTTTATATATATCTATTGCAACGCTTGTTTTAAGAAAGTGGTGGGGGGGAATTAAAAAAACCACTTTTCTTCTTGTGTGGTTTCTGGGGCCAATTCTTGCTACCTGGTTTATTTCCCAAAAATTCCAATCTATCTTTTTCAACCGCTACCTTCTTTATACTATCCCAGCAGCAATGCTGGTTTTGGTTTCTTCAAGAAGCAAGTTATCAATAGTTCCACTTGCAATTCTAGCAATATTTTTTGGAATAATGGATTATCAGTACTTCACTCACCCGGCAAAACTTCCCTTTCGAGAAATGGCAGGTTACGTTAAGGAAACTCAAAAAGAAGGAGATTTCCTTATTAATTGGTACAGTAACGGAACCCACCACATCTGGGAAACAAAATATTACGGCATTCCTGCTCCGATTTATACTTCAGGAGACGCCGAACTCCCCTTCTTCGTCGGAACGGCTTTGATGGATGAATCCGACATCATCCGCGAAATCCCGGAGGGAGTAAAAAGAATCGGGGTAGTAACAAGTGGGCCAATTGAAGAAATAGAAGTTCCGAATTTTGGACAAGAAGAAGTCAAAGAATTCGACGGGTTGAAGTTTATTTGGTACTTGAAGAAATCAGGAAACTAAAGAATCTTAAAACCCATTTGCAGCCAGGCAAAATTCAAAGCTCTAATTCCATAACTTAAAGTCTTTTTCACACTTCAATATTATCACTATTAAGGAGGTTGGGCTTGAAAACCAGCCTGAATAAAATGCTTGTCAAAAGTGAAAGCATGCACCAGATCTAATCGCTTCATCAGGCCGAATGACGTACAATCTGTATAAGAAACTTCAACAGGCAGTTTTTTAAAAAGTTCCCAAGCAGTTTTCTCGTCTTCCGGCAGAATCAATTTTATCGGAAGAATATCTGAATTTGAAAGAATATATTCTCCAAAATCAACCGACATTTCCTTTCCTCCCTTATATAGCATCCACGTCGTTGCCTCGTCGAAAATAAAATTACTTGTTAAAAACTTCAATTTTTCTTCTTTTGCATTTTTCCAAAAAGCAAGCGCTTCTTTATGATACTGATCGTTTTTAACATATAGTGCAATGAGGGCTCCGCTATCCACAAAAATGGGTTTACTTTTGTCTTCCATGGAGGCGTGAATATACTACTTCGTCGATACTCTCCTTATTATCAAGACCGGATATTTTGATGGCATGCTTGTCTATGTCCCAAAGAGACTTTAACCTTTTTCTTCTTGCTTTGAGGTTAGTGTAAGTAACGTCCAATGCATGGCGCACTAAAGAAGCAAAGCTTCTTCCCTGTTTCACGGCAAGTTCTTTGTACTTCTCGTAATCATCTTCAGATATTCTGACGTTTGTGGTAACTAAGTTTGTCATATTAAACCATAATAAACCGATATCGCGGTATTGTCAAGACCTGTTGAATTGAATCCAAATAATCTTAAGACCTATTTGGGTAAAGTGTTCATCAGACAAAAAAAGAGTTTTTCAAATTTTTATGATTTTTTGCCTTTAATCATCTCCCTCTCGTTCCCTAGTTTCTCCGGTAACCACTCCGACAAATAATTTCTAACCAGTTTTGAGACAGACTGTTTTTTAACCACAGATAAATATTTCAAATCCCTTTTAGTTTCTCTATCAAGAAGCATCTCAATTCTTTTTAGCATATACACTATCTCAAAAAGAGGGCTATCTAATCAGGACTATTATACAACTTTACATTGTGGTTAAACTAAGCACAGTATTTTGAAGCTAAAATCTTGCATACATAATGCTACTTTGTGTTAAACTGGATATAGGACTTGTATGAAAAATTTCTTGGAAAAGCTCCATACTCCTGTCTGGCTTTTTATTCTGCTTTGTCTGGTTTTTATTCTCAGGATTCCTTCCTTTTTTGAACCATATTCTTATGGGGATGAGATGATTTACCTGACATTGGGTGAAGCAATACGCAGTGGCATCCCTTTATATAGCGAGGTTCACGACAATAAACCTCCGCTTTTATATATTATGGCCGCTATTGCAGGAAATCTTTTTTGGTACAAAGCGATTTTGACCTTGTGGGTTTTAGTGACAATTTTTGTCTTTTGGAAACTATCAGAAACACTCTTCCCAAAGAAACTAAAAGCTCAACAGGTTGCAACAGCCATTTTTGCACTCCTAACCACAATTCCTCTTCTCGAAGGAAACATCGTAAATGCAGAACTCTTTATGATAGGGCCAACAATATTGGCCTTCTATCTCCTTCTTAATAAAAATTTGACAAGAAAAAATCTTTTTTTCTCGGGAGTTCTCTTTTCAATATCAACGCTGTTCAAAGTCCCAGCAATATTTGACTTCCCGGTAATTATCTTCATCTGGATAGCAAAAGAAAAAGGCCTCAACAAGAAGGTTCTCTCCGAAATAGGCCGAAAGACTTTAATTCTTGGCCTTGGATTTCTTAGTCCCATTGCCTTAACAATTATATGGTTTTGGTTTAAGGGAGCCTTGAATGAATATCTTGTCGCCGCTTTCCTGCAAAATGTGGGGTATTTATCCAGCTTTAGGCCGGGCGATGTACAAAAGCCGTTCTTAGTTAAAAACGCACCACTTCTGCTGAGGGCAGGAGTCGTCTTTGTAGGGATTTTGATTCTTTATATTAAGAAAAAAAGGGTCTCGCGCGAATTCCTCTTTGCATCATCTTGGCTTTTCCTTAGCCTTTTTGCAGTAACGTTATCCGAACGCCCTTATCCACATTATCTCATCCAGTCAGTTGCACCTCTTGCCCTACTTTTGTCGATACTTTTTACCTATCAGAAAAAAGAGCAGGTTTTGGCAATCTTACCTCTAACTCTCACATTTCTGGTTCCTTTCTATTTTAAGTTTTGGTATTATCCGACCTACCCTTACTATGCCCGTTTCCTGAAGCTGACCAGTAGACAAATATCAAAAGATGAGTACTTGGCCACATTTGGCAACCACGTTCCCAGAAACTATAAAATAGCTGACTTTATAATTTCGTTGACCAAACCTTACGAAAAAATTTTTGTTTGGGGAGAATCCTCACCTATTTATGCTCTTTCCAGAAGATTCCCTCCGGGGAAATATGTTGCCGATTATCATATCAAAGATTTTTCAAACGCTGAAGAAACCATAAAAACCTTGTCTTCAGATTTACCCTCCTTTATAATAATTCTGCCTGAAAGCTCTTCTTTCCCCGAGCTGGAATTTTTCCTAAGAAAAAATTACGGCCTTGCAGAAACCATCGATGGGGTCGAAATCTGGAAACTCCTCAATCCCAAAGTAAGATCTCTAATTTCAAGCTAAAGCTTCCACTTTTACTAATACTGGTCATTTTTGTTAAAATCTAGAAACCAAATCCGCCCGAAACACCATGAAGCCTTCCAAAAGATCGCAAAACAAAAGAGCGTTCTCAACTGCGGCAGCCAAACCTGCTATACCACTTATCAAATATCTTTATTCCTCGCTTACTATGAGCATTCTAACTATTTTGGCGGTTTTACTCAGCCAAAAAAGTCTCCCGCCCCAAATACCGCTCTTTTACGGACTACCCGAAGGAGAGGAACAACTAACCACATCTTTTGGCCTCATTATTCCAGGAGTGGTTTCTCTTATTGTAGCTGGCATTAATACTCTTATTTCTTTACTTTTAGATAATCAATTTTTACAAAAATCTCTTATACTTACCTCGCTTGCAATTAGCGCCTTCTCTCTTGTGACTACGCTTAAGATAATATTACTTGTCGGTAGTTTTTAAATTGATGAATGCCTTTTTCAATCTCGCTTTCTTCCCGGCATTACTTTCCGGAATCATATCCTACTCTAGCGTGCCAATTATTATTAAGTTGGCCCATAAATTCGGAATAATCGATGATCCAAGATTTCATAAACATCCCAAAGTAATTCACACTTATCCTGTTCCTAGGGGCGGCGGAGCTGCCACGTTTCTAGGAATTTTGATTGCATCGATAATTTTTCTTCCTCTAGATAAACATCTCATCGGAATACTACTTGGGGCAACCTTGGTTACAAGTCTTGGCGTTTTGGACGATAAATATGATTTAAATCCTTATAAAAGGCTTTTTATTCAATTTATGGCAGCAGGAATTCCAATCCTAGCCGGCATCGGAATTTCGTTTATCAGGAACCCATTTAACGGAATTCTTGATCTCTCCCAACCCCAAATAAAATTTTTCCTTATTGGAGAAGAAAGAAGTATATGGGTTTTATCCGACGCGTTTGCACTAGTTTGGATCGTTTTTATGATGAATATGCTTAATATGGGCGCCAAAGGAGTCGACGGTCAGCTCCCCGGGGTTGTCGTAATTGCCGCTACAACGATTGCGGCTCTTTCTCTAAAATTCTCCGCCGATATTACTCAATGGCAGGTTATCATCCTGGCCTCGATTACGGCTGGAGCTTACTTCGGATTTTTACCATGGAACTTTTACCCTCAAAAAATAATGCCCTCCTATTCAGGAGCAACGCTGGCAGGATATCTTTTGGCGATACTATCAATTCTTTCAACAACAAAGGTTGGAACATTGATCGTTGTTCTTGGGATACCCCTGGTCGATACTTTCTATACCATAATAAGAAGGGTTGCTTCCGGCAAATCTCCTGTTTGGGGTGATAGGGGACATCTTCATCATAAACTCTTGGACGTCGGCCTAACAAAAAGGCAGGTAGCGCTTTTTTACTGGGCAGGTGCGGCGGTTCTGGGAATTTTTGCTCTTAATTTGAACGCGGAATCTAAGTTCTATACAATTGTGGGAGTTATCATCTTTGTCGGAGGATTACTCTTGTGGTTGACACAAAAATCAAAAACTTAACTTCACCTTTGGCGGGAAGTCTTTATCAAATAATAAAGATTTCCCGACCTGTCCATTGGGTCAAAAATCTCTCTCTTTTCGCAGCGCTCATTTTCAGCGGAAATCTTTTAGAAAGCACCCTCGTAGCCAAAGCCTTCCTTGCTTTTCTTTCTTTCAGCTTTGCAGCCTCGGCTACATATATCTTTAATGACATTGCTGACGCTGAACGCGACAAACTTCACCCGCTAAAAAAGAGAAGACCAATTGCATCAGGTAGCCTTTCGGTCTTCCCGGCTCTATTGGCGATGTTTGGATTTGTATTTGTTTCTCTATACATTGCGGTAAACCTAAATACGCTCTTTTTACTTTCGGTTTCTGCATATCTTTCAATTCAGGCTCTTTACAGTCTCGGACTTAAAAACTTCCACATAATCGACATCCTCATAATCGCATCTGGCTTTGTTTTAAGGGTTTACGGAGGAGCTTTTGTAATTGACGCACATTTATCTGTTTGGTTTCTTTTGTGCATTATATCGGTTGCCCTTTTCCTGGCATCTGGCAAAAGGCGGGCTGAGCTTGGAACAATACCCGATGGCGAAACTAGAATTAGTCTTACAAAATACCGAAGAGAGCTTCTAAACTCGTATGTAACAATGTTTGGAAACGCCGCCTGGATGAGTTGGGCACTTTTTACCTTTTTTGAGTCACCCACACCAATTACAAGAGTCTGGATCTTGCTAGCCGAAATATCGAGAACTACTGCCATCAGTAAGCTTCTGATGGCCACAATACCTATAGTAATTTTTGGGATAATGCGCTATGAAGCATTAATCTTTGAAAATAGAAGCGAAACTCCTGAAAAACTTTTCTTGACCGACAAAGAGCTTGTAGGCTCGGCTATCCTTTGGATTGGTCTCATCGTTTGGATTCTTTACGGCGGAGTAACTAGTTGGGGCTAGGGGTTACTTTCGGAGAAGGTGTCTGTGTAACTTTTTTTGACGGAGTCGGAGTTAGCTTTGAACCCCCTTCTATCTTTCTGGCATACTGATTTGAAATCCACCCCTCCTTACCCTCTTCGTATTCAATTTCAAACCATCCCGTCTTTTCGTCCGTTTGAATAAGCGGGTACTTTTCACCCGGCTCAACTCTCCCTATTTCCTCTCCCAACGTTGAAGGTTCTCTTCTCACTCTCAAAAACCCGGTTGAGGTCTCTAATATTTCAACCATTTCTTTTCCTATGTCAGAAGGAGTTGGGGTAACTGAAAGAGTCTCAATAACTTCTTGTCCTTGTGATTTAGCAAGCTTAACAATCGCTGTTAATTTATAACCTTGGTGAGTTTTAACCTCAATAATTCTTTCTTGAAACCCTTCCGATGACAAAACCAGAGTGTGCCCACCGGGTAAAATCGAAGAGGTCTTGTGGGGAGTGAATGCTTTGTCCCTCCCGTCAATTTCCAATTGAGCTGAATCTGGAATGCTAACAACCGTAAGACTTGTTTCCTCTTTTGCAATCCTTTCAAAGGAGATTATTTCGCCGGCTGAGCCTTCTTCGCTATCTGCAAATACACGCCTTATTACCGTCTGTACACCGGCAATTAAGTTGACTTTAGTTTCATAGGGAGTAAGAGGCGCCTGGAAAGAGTCTGGAATGAGTTTGATTACTAGCTCACCAGGACTCCGGTTTACCTCATAAGGCGTTCTTCCCACCTCTTCCCCATCTATAAATACATTTGCAGGAGGATCTGTCTCAATGAAAATGCCTGCGACCTTGGGTTTAAAGTAACCAATAACAAAAAATATCAATCCAATCAGAAATGCCAACCCAAGTATAATGATCCCGACAAGCTTTGTTTTCTTCACAGTAAAAGAGTTTACCACTAGTCAAAATCCCTAGCAAGTTATTCACAAATCTCTTGACCCAGCACCAAAATGGCATAAAATATTACCTGATTTGAATCCTATTAATTTTAATCTCTAACTGTTTAGGGAATGTTTAAATTTCAATATAGTTGGATTCATATTTTGAAAAATCAGATGCCATTTTGGTGCTGGGCTTGACAAATAAGCAATCCTTTATTATTATAAATTTAGCACTCACTAGATGAGAGCGCTAATTGTATTCGTCTAGAAAGGGGGTGAATAGAATGGTTAACTTAGCAAGGAGGGATCCATTCGGAAGTCTTTTCGCCTGGCCAAGATGGCTTGACGAGTCCGACGAAACATTTCCAACCATTACAACTCAACGTGGTTTAAAAATCCACGAAGATGATAAAAATATTTACCTCGAGGCAGTTGTTGCTGGAGTTCCGGCCGAAGACGTTGAAGTTAATATCGAAGATGGTGTGGTAACAGTTAAAGCGGAGAAAAAGGTCGAAGAAAAAAAGAAAGGCGAATATAGGGCATCTGCCTACAATTACTACTACACCTGTGCTCTTTCGGGGGGCGTTTGGGATAAGGCAAAAGCAGAAGTTGATCACGGAGTATTAGAAATTACTATTCCCAAAGCAGCAGCCGCAAGACCAAGAAAGGTTACTGTTAAAGCAAAGTCAAAATAGTTAATTAACGATTGGATTTTTGGTTACTTTTTAAGCCCTGTCGAGTATTAGTCGATGGGGCTTTGATTTCGAGGTCTAATAAGATAAAATAGTCAGAGTGACCCGTTGGCAGAGAGGCTTATGCATCGGTCTGCAAAACCGATTAGGAGGGTTCGACTCCCTCACGGGTCTCAAAAAATCGTTTGTCTATTTTTTAACCTCTTCCTCTTCTTCTTCCTTCTCAGGAACTTCCTCCACGGGCCCTGGTTCTGGTTTTGGCTTTGGTCGAGCTAGAAGCTCAATGTGGTCAGCAACGACACTTACATAGCCCTTTTCGCTAACCTGCAGTCTTCCACTCACAAAAATTTGGCGCCCGCGTATCACATGATCCTTTATTACGTCACCATAATGTCCAAAAACCAAAACGTTGTAAAAAGTAGCCGTGCCGTCACTATTACTGACAGCAAGTCTAAAAGTTACATATGAAACTCCGTCTTTTGAGACTCTCACTTCCGCATCCTTGGTAGCATTTCCAATTACACTTACAACTTGAAGGCTCATTTATATCACCTCCCCCTTTAATATTTTTCTATGGGACAGACTTTTTACATCCTACAATTTTAAAATAAGATATTCAAGTACATCTGA
>CAYSZS010000008.1:0-6158 GCA_964435575.1 uncultured Gammaproteobacteria bacterium
TTGATTTTTTAATACTTCTGATCCTGGCTTATTTTGTCAGCGAGGCCTGGAGAATTGGATTTTGGGTAATACTGGCTGATTTTCTCGGCTTTCTTTTATCTTTACTTATAGGGCTTTGGGGGTACTCATACGTTGCCGACATACTAAGATCAAATTTCTCTCTGCCTCATTCTGTCTCAAATGCTTTGGGGTTTTTATTTACGGCAGGAATTTCAGAGGCAATTATTGGCTTTGTTTTCAGTAGTCTCATTAGAAAAATTCCATATAAATTCTGGAAAAAGCCATGGAGTAATATTGCCGCGACATTTCCTGCTTTGGGGCAGGGGGTTATTCTTGTCTCTTTTATTCTGACCCTCATCGTCGGACTCCCTCTTTCTTCAAAGCTGAAAAGTGACGTCACCGGCTCACGGATTGGAGGTACTTTGGTTCGAGAAACAAGCGGTCTTGAGGCAAAAATTAACGAAATCTTCGGAGGATTGGTTGAAGATTCTCTAACTTATCTTACGGTCAGACCCGGTTCAACAACCATCGTACCTCTTGAAACCGAGACTCAGGAATTAGTGGTTGATGAAGCGGCTGAAACCGAACTTTTTCGATTAGTGAATGAGGAAAGGAGAAAAAGAGGTGTTGACGAACTTAGTCTAAGAAGCGAAGTGGTTCCTGTTGCCCGAGCTCATGCAAAAGATATGTGGGAAAGGCAATATTTTGGCCACGTCTCGCGGGATGGAGAAGACGTGGGAGTTAGGTTAGACAAGGCGGGGATTTCGTATACGCTTGCTGGAGAAAATTTGGCGCTTGCTCCGACTTTACAGACAGCCCATAACGGCCTCATGAATTCAGAAGGCCATCGCCACAACATCTTAGATCCGGAATTTAAGAGATTGGGAATCGGAGTAATCGATAACGGAATTTACGGTAAAATCTTTGTACAAGTTTTTACCGACTAAAAAGGAATGATAAAACAAAATTCTAATTTTTTTGAGAAAGTTTATATTTTAGTTAAAAGGATTCCTGAAGGAAAAGTTATGACATATGGCCAGATTGCGGACATCTTGGGTACAAAAGATGCAAGAAAAGTCGGCTGGTCCTTGCATGGAAATCAAGATCCCAAAGTTCCGTGTCATAGAGTGGTGAACAAGGAGGGGAAAGTGGCTCTTAATTATTCTATGGGAGATTGGAGAGAGCAAAAAAGAAAACTTTTGGAAGAAGGAGTTGCCTTTATTGATGAAATGTATGTAGATTTGAAAAAGTATCTGTGGCAAATGAGGTGATTTTTTTAAATCTTAATACACTTTAGTTCTTCATTCTTTGCTCGTCCAAAGAATGAAGCAAGAAAAGACGCCCTAGTGTTTTTGTGAGTTGCTTATTATCTCGTTCATAAATGCAAAAAGCTTACCTCAAAACACTTTGAGGGGCGAGTTTTTGCAACACATTGAATTCACTTGACAATTGCAAATCAAAAAACACACGGGATATGAAGAGAAATTAATAAGTTGCAAATATTAACTAAAAAGTGCAACAATAGATCTATAAAATAAATTCGTATCAGTCGTTAATATGAAAAAGGATCTTCTTATACACTTCGTCTACATGATTGCGCTTTTTGTGCTTATAAGTTTATATAAAGACTGGATAAGACTTCCTTATTTGCCATTTTGGTTCGGCGGAATATTGGGAACACTTTTGCCCGACATAGATCATCTTATTTATATTTATGTCATAAAGCCGGGTGAGGCGACAAGCCAAAAAGTTGCCGATATGCTATCCAAAAGGCAAGCTTTAAAAAGCTGGGATCTTTTGGCAACGACAAGAGGCGAGAGAAAGGAACTGATTTTCCACTCTGGCTATTTCCAGCTTGTTTTTATTATTTTTGCTCTTTTGATAGTAACATCATCAGGCTCGTTATTAGGCAGGGGATTGGTTTTGGCATTTATGCTCCACCTTCTAATTGATCAGATTATCGATCTGATGGAGGGTGGAAATTTTGACGCATGGTTTGAGAAACTTCCATTCAGTTTGGATTTTAAACAAAAGCGTTGGTATTTAGTCGGGAATGGAGCTGTTCTTCTTGCTTTTGGATTCTTGTTATAGTCAAAATATTTTGACACTTTTCTTTTTAACTTTCCTTTAGTAGACTACTTTCTTATGGAAGAGGAAAAACTGACTAAAAGGCAGAGAAGGGAATTAGCCAGGCAAGAGAAAAGGGAAGAAAGGGAGAAACAAGCAAATTTTTCTAAAATCAAAAAGCTTTTACTTCTTTTTATCCCGCTTTTTCTTTTGATTTACGTCGGTTATAAAAGTTACAATTTCCTAAAAGAACCAACCCCCGATGTATTATCAGAAGTCATCGAAGTTGCCGATACTGATTGGGTAAAGGGAAGATACCAGGCGGCGGTTATTCTTATTGAGTATGGGGATTTCCAGTGTCCGGCTTGTGCTGATTACTACCCAATCGTAAAAAGACTTTCTGAAGAATTTCCAGAGAATTTGAAGGTAGTTTATCGACACTATCCATTGATTGCTATTCATAATAAAGCATACGATGCCTCTCGTGCGTCAGAAGCTGCGGGACGTCAGGGTAAATTCTGGGAGATGCACGACTTTTTGTACGAAAAGCAAGTCGATTGGGCAAACGCTGGTAATAACAAGGATTTATTTATTGAGTACGCAAAGCAGTTGGAGTTGGACGAAGAAAAGTTCAAAAGCGACTTTGATTCAAAAGAAATTGAGGATAAAATAAATAACGATTTGGCCTCTGGCAACTCTCTTGGCGTAAATGCAACTCCGACATTTTTCTTAAATGGCAGCAAGGTTCAGCCGAGGGGTTATGAGGAATTCAAAAAGTTGGTGGAAGACCAGATTAAAGGATATACACTAGAATGACCCCACAGGTTGTTATTCGGTTTTTGGCGCTTCTTACTCTTTTTTCGAATATACTTCTTATGGCTTTGGCTATCCTTTTTGCACTCAGGAACTTGAAAATATTATCAGGATATTGGGATAAGATAGAAAAATTATTAAATAAATTAGCTTTAAAATTAGCGTTTTTGGTTTCTCTTGCCGCGACTTCGGGGAGTCTTTTTTTATCGGAGATTGCACACTTTGAACCTTGCAAGTTTTGTTGGTTTCAGAGGATTTTTATGTATCCATTAGTATTTATACTGGGGGTAGCAATTTACAAAAAACTGAAAGATGCTTGGCTTTATGTTTTACCATTGTCAATAATCGGAGGATTTATAGCAATTTACCATTATTTTTTGCAGGTTAATCCCGAAGCTTTGGCTCCTTGCTCGGCAACAGGTTTTTCGGTTTCCTGCAGCGAGCGCTTTTTTACTTATTTTGGTTACATTACAATACCTTGGATGGCTTTTTCGGCGTTTATTCTAATTTCTTTGTTTATGCTTCTTGAAAGAAGTAAGAGTAACAGTAAGAGTAAGAGTTAGGAGGATAAGTTTAGTTAAAATCCTTCTTCGACACAATTCCGTTTTCAATTTCAATTAGGATCCCGCAGGCAGGAAAGTCATCAAAGTCATTTCTGGCTGCTTTGCCTTTTGTAATGAGCGCAACAAGGGCTGCAATAGGCCAACCGTGAGAGCAGATGGCTATGCGTTGAAAGTTTTTAGTCTTTATCTGATCCAGGAAATCTTTGACCCTGTCGATTACCCCATTAAAGGTTTCTTTACCGTAATTTATCATTTCTTCGCCAATTCGAGCGTCTTTTATAAATTTCATTTTTGTAATTTTTTCGATAATTTCTGCGGTTTGAGTACATCTTTTAAAAGGGGAAGTGTAGTATGCATCAATATCTTCCCCGGCTAAATATTTTGCCAGCCTTTCTGTTACCGGAATTCCTTCCGGAATTATTTCAGCTGACTCAACACTCTCCCCGTAATGAATATCGAATTTAGAGAAATACGTTTCCGCATGCCGAAAAATATAAAATTTCATACTTATAAAGACTATTGGAAAGGACGTAAAGAATCAATAAGGTAGAGTTTGCTATAATATCAAGGTAATTTGGAGGGTTGGCCGAGCGGTTTATGGCGCAGGTTTTGAAAACCTGTGGGCGCAAGTCCTCAGAGGTTCGAATCCTCTACCCTCCGCTCTATTTACTCTTTGCAACAGTCGATTGCCTTTTGGACTAAAGAACCGAGTTTGGAGAAGACGGAAGTGGACTTTTAACCTTGTGATATACTACGAATATGGCAATAAAGAGAATTTTTCAGAATATCACGCTTGATCCAAAAGTTCGTTTTGGAAAACCAGTGATTGAAGGAACAAGAGTTCCGGTAGACCTTATTGTTGGAAAGGTCGGGGGAGGAATGACTATTGAAGAAGTAATGGAAGAATACGGTCTTACTAAAGGACAGGTTCTTAATGCATTAAGATACGCCGCAAAAGTAGTCGCCAATGAAGAAATTGCTCTTGCATGAAGGTTGTAATCGATGAAGATTTACCCCGTTTGCTTGCTGATGTTCTTATCTCTTTAGGGTTTGATGTAGTTGATATAAGAGATACTAAACTTCGTGGTAAATCCGATGACCTAGTTTTCTCGTTTGCTCAAAGAGATAAGGCCATTCTTTTTTCCGGAGATCTTGGTTTTTCGAATATTTTGAGATTTCCCTTAGGAACTCATTATGGAATTGTCATATTAAGATTCCCGAATGAATTGCCAGTTTCTCAAATTAATAAAGAAATGAAGAGGCTTTTAAGGAAACTTAAAACCTCCGACTACAAAGGTAACTTGATAATAATATCTCCTGGTAAGATTAGAATTAGAAGAGTACAAAGAAACTAAAGAATAAGCAAAAGATCTTGCGAAGAAGTTAAGTAGCCTTTATAAATATTTCTCGACTGTTATAATTTCAACATGAAGTTCAAGATAAGACTTGCTACGTTAGGTGACATTGAAAAAATAGTCAAGATTTATTCGGAGTGGGGAAAATTTAAGGGAATTTTGCCTGATTGTCTAACAATTGGGGACTCTTATGATGATTTAATCAAATTTTTCGACGGCACTAACGATAGCAGAAGATATCTTTTAGCAGAAAATGAGGGTAATGAGGCAATTGGAGTTTGCTATATAGATTTGATCTTTTTAGGCTATAACAATATAAGGTTGGGCGATATGATGGTAAAAGAAAAATATCGGAAAATGGGAGTTGGTGGAGCATTGGTTGATAAGGTTATAGATTACGCAAAAGAAAATAATGTTAATAAAATTTGGCTTTGGACACAGGAAGAGTTAAAAGATGCTATTCGGTTGTACGAGAAGAAAGAGTTTGTCTTTGAAGGACGTCAGAAAAATCAATTTTGCAACAAAGACACACTTCTTTATGGATTAGTTGCAGAAAGCTAATTTTTACTTTTACTCTCTACAGCAGTCTATAGCCTTCTGAACAAGTGCGCCGAGTTTGGAGAAGACAGAGGACGAACCTTTTTCTTCACTTTTCTCGTCTACAAATTTAACTTCACCATCGCTCCTTTGTTTTACGTCTTTCGTGCTAACTACTCCTAAATTCAAGCCCCAAAAAAGAGAATAAAGTTTGTAGGATTTGTCAAAAAGGTTCCAGGCTTTGTCTTTATCACCCTTTTTAAGCTCCTTTGTTCCGACTTCCATTATTCTCATTGAAGCCGCCAATAAGTGCTTACTGATACACCAAACTTCTCCCTCGTAATCTTTGATAATCTCTTTAAGAAGTTCGGTTCGCATACGGCGAACTTCATCAAGTAAATCCATATATTTTCTATCTTTGGTTTTTTGGGAGGTGAAGAAGAGATGCTCTTCAATCGAGATTAGATTCATTACTCCGATTGAGAGATCTTCGCCGGAAGAAAGGTCGAGTTCTTTTTGTTTGGTAACTTCTTCAACTCTTTGTAATAGTGATTTAACGTCCTTTATTTTATTCATAATTTATTTTACTTCTTTGTTCGCGCAAAGATTTATAGTCCATTTCTTGCTCGTCCAAGAAATGGACGAAAGAAAGACGGCCTATGAAAATTTGGGTTTTCCAAGTCTCGTTCATGCTATGTTTGCAAGACTCAAGCTCGCAGAACTCGGTCTGCGAGATTTTAGACAGGTTGCAAACTTTTAAATATATTTACTCAACTTGTTCAAAATCAAATTTTCAGCGGCAATGTTTTGCAAAACAAAAAAC
>CAYSZS010000008.1:6258-40872 GCA_964435575.1 uncultured Gammaproteobacteria bacterium
ATAAGTGTTAGAATGGGAAAAACAACCTTTTCATACACGAAAAGTTGCTTACCCTTTTTTTCGCGGACTTTTTGGTCGGCCCACTTTCCGATCATAAACGCGATTGACCCCGCGAAAGTCCCAAACAATATTTTGTCTATTCCCCAGAGTGTATTATTTGAGCGGCCAATATATTTGCCATACCAAAGAGGAAGAAAAGTAAGGGCATACATTGAAGCGGTGGTTAGTAGTTGGTAGTTAGTAGTAAGTGGTTTTTTTCTTTTTTTACCTATCCAATCAATGAACCAAAAGGACATGGAAAGAATGAGACCACCAATCCAAACAGAAGTGACCGCATCATCTATTCCCAATGCCCGGGAAATTCCTAGGCCGGCTCCGACTGCAATGGTACAAACCGGACAGACGGCATAAACCGTCTTAGTGATTAGTGATTGGTGAATAGTGATTAGTGATATTAAGATAATTATCTGCTTTAATCTGCTTTTCATCTGCTTAAATCAAGGCTTCAATAAGTTGCAAAGGTCATTAAAAAAATTTATGCAATTAAATCAGTTCAAAATTCTAACGACTCAAGATACCCAATTATCGGTTCGTCTCCAATGATGCATTGTCCTTGGGGGGTAACTATAAGGGGGACTCCAATTTGGTCTTGAGATATTCCACAAGTATTTGCTCTTGATAAAAGAAGTCTGGAAGTTTCGCTGGTCGTACCAACTTCGTATTTTTGGAAATCGAATTGATCTTTTTTCTCCCAGTTCTCCATAAACTCATTTACCTTGGCGCAATGAGGGCATGTTTCAGACCAATAGTATTCATGGGTAGTAATTGGAGTTGATTTTGAAGGACCTTCTTTTTTAACTTCATTTAAAAAAAGACCGCCGATAACAACAAGGATTGCGACAAGTATGACAAAAAATAGGAAGTTTTTCATTTACTGATTTTGAATTAATTGGTAACCGCTTTTCTCGATAACATCCTTTACTTTTTTCTCCTTTTCTTTGTCGCCGTTTAATTCGACTTCCAGAGTTTCTTTGGCATAGTTACATCTTGCCGATATTCCCGCATCTTCCAGGTCAAGCTCGATTAGCTTTGCACAAGCATCGCAATCCATACCATTGATTTTATAAGTTTTCTTAGTCATATAAGTCTCATACGTCCTATAAGTCATATTATCTCAAACCACCCAGTATACATTCCCATGCTGCAGGTATAAGTTAGTCTCCCGCGCCTTGTTGGCGTGAATTCGACGCTTTGACTTCCGGTTTCAGGTAAAATTTTTGTGATGTTATATTCGGGGATGGTAAATGCTCGGGAACAGCCCTTTGTGTTTTGGGTAACGAGCGAGAGAGCGACAGGAACGCCGACTTTTAGGCTTTGTGCACTTGAATGATATCCGTTACTGGATACCGTGATTTCAACCTCTTGTTGACCTTGGGAATTGATTCCAGCGACTTGTGCAGAAATACCTGAAGGCTCAAGTTTACCAGTTAGTGCCGCGAAATAGTTCTGAAAAGTATGAGGTGAACCCCTCAGAATTTGGCCGGTGTTTACAGATATCAATGCGAGAATTAAGATGGCCCCCGCAGCGAGATATTTGAGAGACCTTCTTTGTAATAGTTGAGTTGAGGCAAGTCCCAGTCCGAAAAACACAGGCGATGTTCCCAGTATAAATGCACCCAAAGTAAGACTTCCTAATAGTGCATCCCCAGAAGTTATTGCTAAAAGCATCATTGCCTGGGTCACGCCGCAGGGGATGAGAACGGTTAGAAAACCAAGAGTTGAGGAAGCAAAAAAGCCTTCATTTTTAGTTTTTGAACGAAGTATTTTGAAAATTACTTTTGGCGGAGCAATGGTGAAGTGTCTAAAGACGGGATGGAGATTCAAAAGTTTGCCAACCGTAAGAAGCATGACAATTCCTGCCAAAATTTGCATATAGCCTTGCAGTCTTGGAGAAATAAAGAGTGAAGATCCGAGAAGGCCCAAAAGTGCTCCGAGAATTGAGTAAGCGATAAATTTACTAACTAAAAACGTGGAGATTGCGATTTTTTCGTTACCTTCTTTTTGACTGGCAAGTGAACTTGCCAAAAGGCCTCCCTGAACAGCAAAACAAGATATTCCTCCGGTAGTTAACCCTGTTATAAATGCAAGCCAGACTTGGTTCATACGATTTAAGTATTTTACTATAGATTCAAGAAAACCGTAAACACCTATTTACGGATGAATTGAATTTAGAGCCAACATTTTCCCTTAGAGGCAAAAAAGCCGCCAAGTCTACGGGGCAAGCAAGAAGTGCTACTTGACAATTTTCGCATTAATAGTAATCTTTTATATATCCCCCCGTGGGGGATGTAGAAAAATATTATGAATACAAAGTTGTACTCAAGGGAGCCTGAAAAAAGCAAAATTCTTCACAGATTAAAGATTGCTCAGGGTCATTTGGATAAAGTAGTGAAAATGGTGGAAGATGATTCTTATTGCATCGAGGTTATTCATCAGTCCCAGGCAATTCAATCTGCTCTAAAAAAAGTTGATGAAGCGGTTCTTCACAACCACCTTCAATGCTGTGTTTTAGATAAGGTGAGAGAGGGAGTAGCGGATGACAAGAAGTTGATAGCAGAAGTTATGAATGTCTTCCAAAAGTCAGAAAATTAATGGCAAAAGACTTAAAAATTTTAACCGTAGCGTTGGTTTTTACTCTATTACTAATTGTCGGTTTTGCTTTTTGGCAAGGTAAACCACAAGAGGAGAGTCCGGAAGCGATCGTTGCGGGTGATGTTGTAGGAGTCGATATAAATCCGATTAGCCACGACCTTGGTGATGTGCCGATAAATGGTGGGGTAGTAACGAAGGAATACGAAGTCAAAAATTCTACGGACGTTGTTCTCAAGTTGAAAAAACTTGCAACGAGTTGTATGTGTACTACTGCTTCTTTTGAGGTAGGAGAGACAAAAACGAAGTTTTTTGGAATGGAAGGACACGGAGATAAAAATCCGCCTGTAAATATCGAGATAGGACCCGGTCTAAGCGGAAAAGTAGTAGCTCGGTTTGATCCTGCAGCTCACGGACCTCAAGGCGTGGGGCCTTTTGACAGAAGCATTTTTCTTACTTTCAGCGATCCGGCGGGAGTGAAGGAATTGAAGTTTAATGGGGTAGTCGTTAAATGAGAAAGATAATCATTATAACTTTTATAAACGTTATAAGTGTTATATTTTTTGGATTTCCGAAGGAAATCCAAGCGCATTGTCCTCTTTGTGTTGCGGGAGCAGCGGCAGGAATAACTTTGACTCGGTGGGTTGGGGTTGACGATTCGATAACAGGAATCTGGATTGGCGCATTTTTAGGCGCCGCTACCTTTTGGCTATTGAGGTCATTGGGCCAAAGAAATAAGGTCTTTTTCAACCGTTTTATCGGAGCCACAGTTTATATTTTGATTTTTATCATTACCCTTTGGTCTTTTTACAAATTTAAACTAATTATAAGGATGGACAGCATACTCGGCTTTGATAAACTGACTTTTGGCATGATTCTGGGGAGCGCAGTTTTTTACTTAGTTGACCTAATTAATATTGTTCTAAAAAGGAAAAATGGTAAATCCCTTTTCCCATACCAATCGATGGTTTTTAGTTTGAGTTCGATTATTATTACAAGTGTAGGAGTTTATGTTCTTATAAACTATTTTATCTAAAGCTAGTATCTTAAAAAAATATGAGTAGAAAAAAGAAAAAAAATAAAGATTTACTGAAATTTGGTGCCCTTGTTTTACTAATAATCTTTGGTTTCTTGCTAGGGACAAATAGAGAAAAGTTGACGAGAGGTTTGTTTTCAGGGAGAGTGCTCGTCTCCGAAGAAGTTTCAGCGAAGGAGTTGAAAAAACTTCTGGAGAATAAAAACTTCACTTTCATTAATGTTCACACACCATATGAAGGAGAGATTGAAAAAACCGACATTTTTATTGACTACGATATGATTATGGCGGGCAAGGATAAATTGCCAAAAGATAAAAACGCCGAAATTATCCTTTACTGCAAGAGTGGCCGCATGAGCGCCGATGCTCTCACGACTTTTAAAAATTTAGGTTATAAAAACGTTCGTCATCTTAAGGGGGGAATGGATTCTTGGAAGGATGAAGGGTTCGGGCTTCTTGACTTGTCAAATCTTCCTAATCAAGTCTTGCCAGAAGAAGGTTTTGAACTGCCGATTTCTTGGGGTGATATAGGACCAAAACTCGTTTCCTTGGGCGTTATTGAAAGTGGTAAGTTTGAAAAGGCTGTAGAAATGACAGACGCGCAGAAAGAAATTCTTCTAAAAGGCTCAAGCGTCGCTATTAAAATTGACTCGGCCAGTTCTCAATTTGTAGTTGATATGCTCTGGGCCTTTGGTCTTGCTCAAAAATCAAAGGTTTATGATGAGGGTCCGATGGGTAAGGAGTATGCTAAAGACGTTGGAAATTTTGCTTCAACTGGAGGGTGGAGTTTGGCAAAGGGTGATGCTGTTACCTATCTTAACAAATATGATTTAATACCGCTTACGCGGCAACAGCAGGATAAAGTTGCTGAGATTTCAAAATACGTTTTTAGGCCATGCTGCGGGAATCCTACTTGGTTTCCAGACTGTAATCACGGAATGGCGGCACTGGCCGCAATTGAACTCATGGTCTATCAGGGAATTCCTGAGACGGAAATTTACAAAAACGTTCTCAAGTTAAATTCTTTTTGGTTCCCAAGTCATTATTTAACTCTTGGAACATATTTTGCACGGCAAGGAATAAGCTGGGATAAAATTGACGCGCGCCTTGCTTTGAGCGAAGAATATTCTTCAGGACAAGCGGCCGGTAAACTTTTGCAGAAAGTGGGACCGCTGCCTTTCGATACGAAGTTTGGTGGAGGATGTGGAGCGTGAAGAAAGTTTGGCAAAGAAAACGAGAGGAAGTGAGATATTATGAAATTTAATGAGAAAGTATGGGCAAATACGTCCGCCGTGTTTGTAGGCGTAGTTTATCTTTTTTGTAGATTTGCGATTGCACTATTCCCCGGACTTAGCATGGCGGTTACAAGAAGTTGGTTTCATGGTTTTGATGTGGCCAAAATATGGACACCTCGCGCATTTTCGGAAAATTTTCTATTAGGATTTGTGACGGCAGTTGCCTTTTCATGGTTAGGAGGCTGGCTTTTTGCATGGCTATATAATTATCTTTCGGTTAAAAAGTGAGCAAAATTAAGATAGAAAAAGTACGCGATCCTGTTTGCGGTATGACAAAGCCCAAAAGTAAAATGAGGGCTATTTCTATTTATATGGGGAAAAAGTATTATTTTTGTACGGAAGGCGACAAAAGGATGTTTGAAGGACATCCAGAACATTGGATCCCAAAGGGTGGTGAGTAATATGGAAAAAACTTTAACTTATGCAATAATTGGGGGATTGGTGGGTATTGTCGTGACTCTTCTAATCACCAACTACTCAGTTAATAACAGGAATTACGGTATGATGAGAATGATGGGTATGGGAGGTGGAATAGAGACCATGATGCGGGGAGAGAAGTGCCCTATGATGGAAGAGGGAGAGAAAAATGAAGATATGGGAATGAGTATAAATGAAATGACAGGGAGTTTAATCGGAGTGCGCGGTGAGGAGTTCGAAAAAGCTTTTATCGAGACAATGATTGCGCATCATCAGGGGGCAATTGACATGGCAAACCTCATCCCGTCACGAACAGATAAGCCGGAATTAAATAAACTTGGTGAGGATATCATAAGCGCTCAGTCGAAAGAGATTGAGATGATGGAAGATTGGATGGAAGAATGGTTCGATTAGTTAGTTGGCTAATAGTAAGTTAGTTTGTGGCAAAAAGGATGTTCAATGAATTTACTATGAACTAATAACTAACTAACCAACTAACTTTTTTCTTTCAGATGTAATTATGGGAATGGATAAGCAAAGCTTGACCATAATAAATTATGGATAAAATTTTAGTGACAACGATCGGCGTAGGATTAGTTGGTTTTATCTGGTGGTTTTTCTTTGGGAAAAAATCCGCCTCCGCTGAGGCTACGGCGAGACAAGGAGAAGTTGATGTTATCGTGGATGGAGGATATAAACCTGCCGCGATAAGAATTCGTAAGGGAATTAGCACCACTCTAAAAATATTAAGAAAGGACCCGAATAGTTGTTTGGAAGAAATAATATTACCCGACTTTAAGATTAAAAAGTTTTTACCTCTTAACAAAGCAGTGGAAATATCTATTACTCCTCAAAAAACAGGCGAATTCGGATTTCATTGTGGTATGAATATGTATCATGGCAAGCTAATCGTAGATTAGGTTGTAGTTCATAGTTATTAGTCCATCGTTCATGGTTGAAAATAAATTTAATTTTGAAGATCTGAGAGTTTATCAATTGGTTTTAGAACTGGTGGATCGGATATATGAATTGACTAAGAATTGGCCGAGGGAAGAAGTCTTTGGATTAACTAATCAACTGAGAAGAGCGATTGTATCAATCTTGCTTAATATTGCCGAAGGATCATCCAGAACTAAAAAAGATTTTAAGCATTTTTTGGATTTAGCGAGAGGGTCTCTTTACGAATGTATAGCTTGCTTACAAGTAGCTTTGAATCAAAAATACCTGAGCCGAGAAGAGTACCAAGAATTGTATTCCAGGTTACAAACAGTCTCTAAGATGATTAGTGCACTTAAACGTTCAATTAAATAAAAGCTATGAACTACGAACTATGAACAAACCAACTATGAACCATGAACCAAATAACGAATTTACGAAGCGGAGCTTTCCTATTATCGGGATGCACTGTGCGAGTTGTGCGAAGCTTATTGAAAGAAAACTTGCGGGAACTCCCGGTGTTTTGAGCGCTTCCGTGAATTATGGCAGTGAGCAGGCTTCGGTTGATGTAGATCCAACGGTTACTGATGATCAACTGGCAAAATCAGTTGAAGAAGCTGGGTATAAGGCATTAATAATTCAAAAATCAAAAATCAAAAATCAAAAATCTATAGAAGACTTAAAAGAGGAGGAAAAGAGGAAAGAACTTAGAAATCTAAAGACTAAAGTCTTAATTTCATCGATTCTTTCTGTCCTTATATTCGCAGGATCCTTTCCCGAATGGCTATTTTTTATACCCAGATTATTAAGCGATCCTTTCATTCTTTTACTCCTAACATTACCCGTACAATTTTGGGCTGGTTGGCAATTTTATCAAGCAACATGGTCAGGACTCAAAAATAGGACGGCGAGTATGGATACTCTTATTGCGATTGGTACTTCCGCCGCCTTTGGTTATTCGTTTACGTCCGTTCTTTTCGGAGGGCATATGTACTTTGATACAGCGGCCATTATAATTACTTTAATTCTTCTTGGTAGATTTTTAGAAGCGAAGGCAAAAGCCCATACCTCCGATGCAATTAAAAAGCTGTTAGGGTTGCAAGCGAAGACTGCGCGTGTCTTACGTACTATGAACAATGAACTAACTAACCAACTAACCAAAGCTATTGGTTCATTGTTCATGGTTCATGGTAAAAAATACTTCGAAGTTGACATACCTATTGAGGAAGTTAAAGTAGGAGATTTAATTCGAGTCAGACCCGGAGAGAAAATTCCTACAGACGGGGTGATCGTTGAAGGCTCATCTAGTATCGACGAATCTATGGTTACGGGTGAATCAATACCGGTAGAGAAGATGAAAGGAGATACGGTAATTGGCGCGACTATCAATAAATCCGGAAGTTTTATTTTTGAAGCTACGAAAGTTGGGGCTGATACGATGCTGGCCCAAATTGTAAAGATGGTAACTGAAGCTCAAAGTTCCCGTGCTCCAATTCAAAGGTTGGTGGATCTAATCTCTTCATATTTTGTCCCCGTCGTATTGATAATTGCTGTGGCCACATTTGTGGTCTGGTATGACTTTGGGACCTTTTCTCAAGCTCTGACAAATCTTATCGCTGTTCTAATCATTGCTTGTCCTTGTGCGATGGGGCTGGCAACCCCAACCGCAATTATGGTTGGAACCGGTCGTGGGGCCGAAAAAGGAATTCTTATTAAAGACGCTGAGAGTTTGGAAATTGCGAATAAAGTGGAGATAACGATATTTGATAAAACCGGTACGCTAACAGAAGGAAAACCGACTGTTACAGATATAATAGAAGTTCATCGTTCGTCGTTCATGGTTCATGGTAAGAGCAGAAATAGTAAATTAACAATGAACAATGAACTAACTAACCATGAACTTCTTAAAATTGCTGCTTCCTTGGAAAAAGGGTCGGAACATGCTTTAGGTGAAGCTATTTTGAAAAAAGCTGAAGAGGAAAAGATAGTTTTCAAAAATGTCGAAAGCTTTAGTGCAGTTCCAGGGCATGGTATTGAAGGAAATATCGATGGAAAAAAATACTTTCTTGGAAACAGGGCTTTAATGGAGAAAGAAGGTGTGGAATATAAAAATTCAGAAGATCAGATCGCAAAATTAGAAGAGGAGGGGAAAACAGTAATGTTGTTGGCTACGGCCTCGAAACTACTTGGCCTTATAGCTGTTGCTGATACTCTCAAAGAAGGTGTTCCCGAGGTTGTTGAAACTTTAGAAGAGAAGGGAATCGAGGTTTGGATGATAACCGGGGACAACGAAAGGACGGCTAAGGCTATTGCGAAAGAGGCAGGGATTAAAAATGTTCTGGCAAGTGTCCTTCCAGATCAGAAGGCCGAGAAAGTTAAAAAATTAAAAGTTCATGGTTCAGGGTTCATAGTTAGCAGTAGGGCTAAGGAGGGTTCTAAAACAATGAACAATGAACTAACTAACCAACTAACTAAGCGACGTACAGTCGCTTTTGTCGGCGACGGAATTAATGATGCGCCAGCTTTGGCTGCAAGTGACGTAGGCATAGCAATGGGAACAGGAACCGATGTTGCGATTGAGTCTGCTGGGATAACTCTTCTTAATCGCGACATTCGTTCGGTTTTAACGGCTTTGAATCTAAGTCGTGTGACTCTTTCCGTGATCAAACAGAATCTTTTCTGGGCTTTTGGGTATAATGTTATTCTCATTCCGGTTGCAATGGGAGTTCTTTATCCATTCTTCGGTTGGCTTCTTAATCCTGCTCTGGCTGCCTTTGCCATGGCTGCATCCTCAATTTCTGTAGTTACAAATTCTTTGAGGCTTAAAAAAGTAAAAATCTAAGATATAATGTTGAACATGAATTTTAATAGAATCATCAAGTTGGTTGTGGCTATAGTGCTGACCACAGCAGCCGTGTTTATAGCCAGATCGGTAATAATTCAAAGCGACCTAAAAGAGACTAAAAATGCTCCGAGCCAGGAAGTGTCTAAGGAATCAAACTCAGTCGTTGTAATTACTCCATCAAGTCAAAATTTGGGAAAGGTTATTTATGGCGATGTTGCTACCACTACGTTTACTTTGACGAATTCTACGTCAAAACTTTTAAAGATTACCCGCGTTTCAACGTCATGCGGCTGTACAAAAGCTGAAGTTGAAAAGAGAGATTTGGGAGCCAAGGAGACGACGTTAGTAAAGGTATCCTTTGATCCTGCTGTGCACAAGGACGATACAGATATTGGAGAAGTAACTAGGTCTATTTATATCAGCACAGACAATCCGGATTTTCCTCAACTGACAAGTACTATAACTGCAAATGTTATCAAGGAAGCTTCACAGTAAACTTCTAAGCATGGGAGTGCAAAAGATTAATTACTGCTAGTGGGTTTAGATTACAGAGGGTATCTGGTGGTTGACTTGAAGCTATCCTTAACGGTATAGTGAAAACCGTATGGCAACTCTTGACGTTAGCGATTCAGATTTTGAAGAAAAGGTTTTGAAATCACAGATTCCCGTCTTGGTAGACTTTTGGGCAGTTTGGTGCGGACCCTGCAAGATGGCAGAGCCTGTTCTCGAGGAATTGTCTGACGAAAATAAAGACAAACTTGTTATAATGAAATTAAACGTTGACGAGAATCAAGAAAGTACGCTCAAATACCAAGTTATGTCGATTCCTACAACCATTCTTTATAAAGGAAGTCAGGAGGTAGGACGTCAAATTGGTTTTGCAGGAAAAAATGCATATGAAGAATTAATAAAGAAAGGAATTTAGCCCGCCTACACTAAAGTTACGGCGAGGCGAAGGGGGGTGAATTAGTATGGGTCCAGATGATACAACTAAAAAACCAAGTTCTGGGATGCCTATGACTGGGGGAGGTATGAGCTCAGCAGCGGATGATACTGCACCTACTATGCCAACGGCATCTGATGATGATACGGGTATGGCGAGCGCTACCGGACCGGTGTCTACAACAGTAGACGAACCCACACAAATGCCAACAGGGATGCCGGGTGGTATGGGAACAAGTGTTCAGCCTACGGACGAACCGGTAGCACCACTTCCTGGTGGTCAATCTACGTCGGGAGCTATGGGTAGTCCGATGGGTGGAGAACCTACTGAAGAGGTACCGGAAACAACGGTAAAAGAGCCTGAAGAGGATACTGGCCCCGGAGTTCCACCAAAAGGCGGAATGATGGGTGGAGCTATTTAAAGAAATTTCCTTTGGAATATCTTAATTACCCACGCGAAGGGCTTCTGGAATTTTCAAAACTTTTTTTAAAAAGATATTTATGTCTGAGAAACAAGAATTTGCTCCAAAACCAGCCGAAGGAAAGCCATGGGATGTTGCTATTATTGGTTCGGGTCCTGCGGCTTTAACTGCCGCAATCTATACTACGCGTGGTGCTGCTTCAACTTTAATCATTGGGGGCGAGTCCTGGGGAGGACAACTCATGCTGACCACGACCGTTGATAACTTTCCCGGCTTTCCTGATGGGATTCAAGGACCTGATTTAATGAATTTAATAAGAAAGCAGGTAGAACGTTTTGGAGCTGAGTTTGTGCAAAAAAATGTTGACGAAGTCAACCTTGAAAAGGTCCCCTTTGAACTAGTTTCAGCCGGCAAAAAATATTTGGCTAGAACTATTGTTATCGCGACCGGAGCGGATACTAAGTGGCTTGGGGTTCCCGGGGAGGAAAAATTGCGCGGGCGCGGCGTTTCTTCGTGCGCTCCTTGTGATGCACCTTTCTTTAAAGGTAAAAACGTAGCCGTTGTTGGTGGCGGAGATTCTGCGATGGAGGAAGCATTGGTTTTGACCAAATATGCCAATACGGTAACAATTATTCATCGAAGAGATGAATTTAAGGCATCAGCCGTTATGCAGCAAAAGATTTTTGATAAAGAAAAGGAAGATAAAGTTAAAATTTTATGGAATACCGAGATTGTGGAGTTTATCGGGGAACAAAAGTTAGAAAAAATTAAAATTAAGGATAGCAAGACGGGAGAAATTAAAGAGGTGCTGATGGATGGAGTGTTTGTGGCAATAGGTCATATTCCGGCAACGGGAATGTTTAAAGAAAAACTGGAACTTGACGAGAGAGGTTACATAATTAGGATGCCGACGGAGCATCACGAGGATGTGGTTGAAAAAAAGCACTTCCACACAAAAACGAGCACTCCGGGAGTGTTTGTGTCGGGAGACGTTCACGATCATGTTTATAGACAAGCCGTTACCGCAGCAGGCTTTGGCTGTATGGCCGGAATGGACGCACTAAGATATTTAGATAAGGCAGTGCCTACGTGGTAAGTTTAATTTTGTTTAGTAATTCGGTAAGGGTAACGAAACCCGTATCGTAAATCGTCTTACGTCTTACGTAACCGAAACGGGCATCTTAACCCTAACCGCTAGACTATTTATTCGTAGATTGGCATTTTATTTCTTTGCTGGTTGACATATTCATTTCTTTCTTGCAGAATATCTGTTATTGCGTTTCGCGAATACTTTTTGGATGAAGCGAACGCAACAAACTTGTTTATGGTAAAAGTTGGACAAGGTCTTCTAGAAAAACTGGTGCCTATACTTCTTGTTGCTTCTATTGGTCTTGCCTTCGTAGTAGGAGTTTTGTGGCAGAAAGTGAGTAGCCTTGAGGGTGGTAGTACCAGGGTGTCAGGGACTAGCGGAAATACGAATACCCAACCCCAAGCTGGAGGAAACGAGGCCCAAGCTCCAAGTAACCTGGATAATTTGGAGGCGGTTGTAGGAAGTATCCAGATTAATACAGACAAATTTAAATCCTGTTCTGAATCTGGAAAATATAAGGATAGGGTGGAAAGTGACTATCAAGCCGGCATAGCAGCCGGAGTATCCGGTACTCCCGGAAATTTTATTGTTAACGATAAAGGAGAAACTTGGTTTGTTCCCGGAGCATACCCTTTTGACCAAGTTAAAATAGTTGTTGACATAGCAAGAGGAGGGGATGGAACTTTACCGCAGGGTGTCGAGAAGTTGTCAAGCGACAGAGCTTCTAAACTCACGGCCATCAGTGAAAAAGATCATGTACGTGGCAATAGAAGTGCCAAGATCAAGCTGGTTGAATACTCGGATTTCGAATGCCCTTTTTGCCAGAGGTTTCATCTAACTGCTAAACAAGTGCTTGACGAGTATGGAAACGATGTAGCCTGGGTTTACAGGCACTTCCCACTTGACCAACTTCATCCAAAAGCCCGACCAACAGCCGAAGCGTCAGAATGCGTCTATGAGCTTGGAGGAGATGAGGCCTTCTGGAAGTTTACGGACGAAGTGTTTGGAGTATAACTTTATGATTGGTGACTAGCGATTTGTGATTGGTAGAAATTCCAATATTTTGTAACAAATAACCGCAGCCGAGCCCCAGACATTGAAAGACCTGTTAATGCCATACATTGGAAGTTCCACGATTATGTCTACTTCGTCTAAAACTTCCTTGGAGATTCCGTCCGTTTCATTACCGACAACAATTGCAACAGGTAAATTTATTTTTGTAGCAAGTAGCTTGTAGCTGGTAGCTTGGGGATGTTGTTCAACAGCTATTATCTGTATCCCTTTATCCCTTAATCTCTTAATTAACTTAATGACTGATTTCTCTTTCTCCCAAGGCACCCAAGCCTCGGTCCCAACCGCTGCTTTGTGGATCCTTGAAGACGGCGGATATTCCATCTTCCCGCACAAATACATTTTGGTAGCAGCAACAGAATCAGCTAAGCGGAAAAGTGAGCCGATGTTATAAGTATCGATGATGTTATCTAAAACAAAATAAATCGGATTTCTTTTAACTATTGCCAAATCTTCATTGGTTGGTTTTGACTTTCGTAATTCTTTGGCGTTTAGTCTTGGCACAATTAGTATTATATAATACAGGCTTTCTGTGATATAATTAGCCATTGAATCAGCTTATTTTTTCAAATCCATGTGTTCGTTGCGGTAGAGAGAGGGTAGTAAAAAGTGTTAAGAAAGAACGAGTAGACCGTTCACTTGTCGTTACAACAATTACTTCATGCCCTGATCCTGAGTGTCAGAAGAGAGTGAATAGAGGTCTTGCTGTGGAGAAGGAGAAGAGGGAAAAGATGGCTAGCGAATTTCTACAGAGGGAAAAAGAAAGAAAAGAGAAAATTTTAATAAAACTTCGAGAGAAGAGAGAAAGTAAGAGAATACTTCTCAGGAATTAAAGCTGCGAACTGTGGACCAGGTTCGAAATTTCTTCATGACTACAACTGAGTATTATCTTATACCTAATTTTAACATGGCAAGGTAAAACATTATGGAAAATGCTGACGCTACTGTCGTAAATCAAAATACTGTCTCACCTCAGCCGAATGATTCGGTTAATCAGTCGAATGTTTCCATATGCCCAGAAGATCGTTTGCCTGAGGAAACAAAAGGACAGATACAGGAGATATGTAAGAATCCTGAAGTTGAGCAAAAAAGAAGAGTTAATCACCAAGAAGCAATGAGAATGAATACTTATTCCTTGAAAAATGGCAAGTTTTCTAAGAACTTCCCCACTCCTGATTTTTTATTTGAGTATTTTAACTTCCTCGATGACCTTGAGTTCAATAGTTCAGATGAGGTACGACAAGCTATGGTGAAGCTGACAATTGATAACCTGAAACGAGCAACTTTGCAAATGCACATAGAACAGGAGAAAGGAGGTGAACAGGACAGAAATTTATCAAAGTTAATTCGAGAAACATTTACAATGCTACAAGTGTTGCTCAACCCTAACGCTTTGCAAAACCTGATTGGCAATCAGATGAATACTCAAATTAACCTTGGTACTATTAATCATCTTAATGACGATGAACGACAAACAGCACTCAACATCATTAAAAACGCTTTGGCAGGAACTGACGCTCAAGCTGGAAAATAGCCCTCAAGAATTGCATGACTTTTACTTGAGAGAATACCAATGGTTCTTGGAAGACCCAAAAAGACTTGAAGCTTACCAACATAGACCTTTACCTATTTCCGAATGGATTGAAACACCTTATGGAAGTGGTCTTGCTGGGGTAATTCGACCAAAAATCAAACAAACACTGGTTGAAATATTTGAAGACCCAGATAGGTATGATGAAATCGTTATCGTTGGAGGAATTGGAATAGGAAAATCATTTTTGAGTGGTGCAGGCGCAGCATATCTTATTCATCGGTTATTATGTCTTCGAAACCCTAAGAAATACTTTGGCCTAGCTGGGTCAGTTCCTATCGCTATTATGAATATGTCGGTTAATGCCTTGCAAGCTAAGAAGATCGTCTTTGGACAAGTTGTAGACGCTGTAAAAGCACCTTGGTTCAAATTTCAAGGATATCAACCAGACGACAAAATTCATAGTCACTTGAAGCTACCAAAAAATATTGAAGTTATTCCTGGAAACTCACAAGATACTTATTTTGTAGGTTACGACCTGTTTGCTGGAATTCTTGATGAAGGAGCTTGGCATGAGGTTACAGACGAGAAAGATTATGCTGAAGAAGGGTACAACGCTATGCAAAGACGAGTTAAATCTCGTTTTCCGAACAAAGGCAAGTTATTTATTATCACTTCACCAAGATATGTTGACGATTTCGTGGAACGGAAATTCAAGGAAGCCGAAACTAATCCTAGAATTTACGCCAGACGAATCCGCGCTTGGGAGTCCATGCCGAAAGATATGAATACTTCAAGTTACTTCTACTTTGATCCAGATAGAAACGTTATTTATGAGGAAAATGAAATGACCCCCTACTTGTATTCAAAGGTAGAAAATGTTTAACATACTTCAATAAAATTCACTATAATTACCTTAGCGTTGCCATAAAAAAGGGAAATCATGGAATTATTTAGAATATTAAGTCTCACATTACCCTTATTACTACCTGGTATTGTTTTAATAGTTGTACTGAAATTAAAGCTATTTTCTAGCTTAGATATTCCTTTAGATTTTGGTCTGTTGATAAACAACAAGAGACTATTTGGAGAGAATAAAACACTAAAAGGCGTTTTAACAATGATATCTATAGCAGTTTTAGTTTCTTATGTTTTGTATTTAGGGTACAAAGCTGGCTATTCTTCATATATCAGTCCAGTTTTTTCCCAATCCCCAATTTTTATAGGAGTTATTTATTCTTTATCATATATATTAGGTGAGTTAGTTAACAGTTTTATTAAAAGACAAATGAACATATCAGCAGGTAGAATTACACATACAAAATTCAAAAGCTTACAGACGTTCTTTGACCTGACGGATGGAATTATTGTTGTGGTATTTGCATTGCTAGTCTTTACGTCAGCCTCGGTAAACCAAGTATTAACAGCAGGAATTATCGGGATATTCTTGCATTACTGCACTGATTTATTTATGAAGAGACTGAGATTAAAGCATTAGTTTTAGGAGTAGACTACTTGCCAAAGGAATAGTCAGATTATCTGTTCCATAAGAAGAAATTCTTTCCACAAGAGTAACTATTAAAGCTATCGAAACTACAAAAACAAACTGTTCAAATTTAAAGATTACAAGTAGTACAGATAATGTTGAAACAAAAAAGACTACTGACCCATAAGTTAGTTTTTTATTGGAAATATCTCCTATAATTCCAGCTAAGGGGTCTGAGATTGCTAATATCAATACCGAGGCTAGATAATTTGTCATCGAACCGTTGGCTAGTAAATATGCAATCAGTATTCCTAGAGGTAAAAAAATCTCCCCGTATGTTTTCCTTTTAACGTTATGAATGGAAGAAAAAAACTTTACTCCATACGATAAAGAAATTATTACTAAAAAAACTAACACAAAAGTAATAAATACTGGTGGTTCTAATATAGAACCCATTATTGCTCCAAACAAACCAGACAAAATATGAGCTATTCTTCGAGTTAACTCTTTATCAAAGTTATTCCTTCGAGTGATGTATTCGAGAAACAAAAGAATGAGTAAGAAAACGCTAGAATAAATTAGACCTGTTAAATAACTATTCATATCTGGTATATAGAGTATAAAGTGGTTTGTTTGTTTTAAAGTGATTTCTAATTGCTTTTAATCTTTTGATATTGAGTCTGTTTATAAGAAACTTTCCTTTTGATAGTTTAATGGCTTCCCATAGTGAAGACTTCCTAAAACCGATTTTATTTAAAAGGTAATCAGCAAAAGTATAGTTAAAAGTTACAATAGACGATACAGGAGCATGCTTAAAAGCTTCTTGAAGTAGTCTACCAAATACACCTTTTGACCTATGTGATTCAATAACATATCCAGCAGCTAATTCTTGAAACTCTTTGGTGTAAGGAATTCGGAGAAGCCATCCAACTACAGTGGACCCATTAATAGCAACCAATAAGAGACTTTTCTTATAAGCATTTTCAAGTTCATCGATTGGACGAGGAGACAAGTTGGAATCTGTTCTACAGACTTGGTATATCTGATTAAGAAGAGATTCAACATTAGTTTTCTCAATAGTTGTTTTGATTGTTATTTGTGCCATATTTGAAATCCTAAAGCAATTATCAGTAATACGAAGGCTAGAGTTAACCAAAATCCGTATGTACGTGTTTTCTTAACAGGAATTCTGGATATCTGTAGAAGACTTACAGTAACCATTACTGGAATTGCAACGATGGATATAATTTGAGGATAAAATTGTTGTATAAAGAATAATACGATTGCTGTGAGAGATACATGACATACAACAATACCAGCATAATAAAGTTGATTATTCTTAATTACAAACCCTTCAACATTAAACCTGATTAGCCTGAAAGCACCTGTAGCTAGAATTAAAAACCCAACTAATATGCCGAATAAATTAGGAGAGAGATATTTCCAGAAAAGCAAGGCAGAAAATACCAAGTAGTTGAAGAAGTCAAAAGAACCATCCAATTGTCGTCCAAACTCAGATTCATTATGCGTCTTCCTGGCAATAAATCCATCCAGGCAATCTAAGAAAAAGGCAATAATAGCAGATGAAATTGCAAGAAATGGTAAGTTTTGAAGGAGTAGTACCACAGCTATCCAGCCAGCAGCTAAACCAAACATTGATATTATTCCTGGTAATCCTAGATAGTCAAAAACTCCTTTATATTCTGTTTTCATAGAATAGTTATTTCTCCTGTACTACCATTTACAATTACCTTTTCGTTGTTTTTAAGCTTAGAACATGCATCTTCCACAGCTACCACCGCTGGTATTCCAATTTCTCTGGAAACTATTGATGCATGAGAAAGGGCATTACCCCGCTCAACAATCAATGCCGCTGCATTTAAAAATAATAGTGTCCATCCTGGATCGGTATGTTCAGTAACAAGTATTTTTCCTTTAACATTTGCTTTAGGGTCAAAGTCTTTTACAATAATTACTTCTCCCTGAAATACACCTTTAGACACCCCTAAACCAGTCAATCTATCTTTAGCTAAGTTATTGACTGACTCATCGGCCCTGTTTTCTAAGGGAGCTATCAAACCAGAAGAGACAATTCTTCTACCAAGATTCTTTTTGGAAAATCCTGCAAACAAATTTTTTCTTTCTTTGATCTTTGTCTTAAACGAGTTTTCAAAAGAATGTCCTAAAATTATATCTTGAATTTCATTGGTAGTTAGATAAAAAATATCATCTCTATTATCTATTAATCTTGCATCAACAAAACGAGTTCCTAATGCTAAATAAGCATCCCTTGCTAATCCAAATACTTGAGCACGGTAAAATCTAAAGCGTTCACGCTTTGAAATCCCACTTTTAGCTTGATAAAGGACAAATTTAAATAGAGGGTTCAAAAGAAATCTTTTTAAAAATGAATTATCGAAGGAAATTTTCCAATCGGAACGCTTACTTAATTTTTGGTTAAGGTTATTGCTGTCAGAATATCCTTCTGCACTTGAAACAACAAAACTAACAAAAGTAGGCAAGCTTTCGCTCAGTCTAGGATTTTCTAGTTTCAGTTCATCAGGTGAGCGACCACCATATTTTGATAGGTATTTTTCAATTTGTTGGCGAACTTCATCATATTGTTTTTCTTTTAATATTGCTTCAGTAGCTTTTTCTTGATTTCCTTTGTTATCATTCAGCACTCTTTTTACACTATGTGCCAGCACACCTAATTCCCTTATTGGTTCGACACTTGTATGATCGTATATTCCACTTAGTAATTGAATATAAAGATCGTCATTGTCCTTAGGGAAAAATGCTTTCCTGAGTATGCCATGAAATACCATTGTTCTAAAATCATTTAGAATTGGAATTGCCCATTGCTGTAATAAATCTTTTTCGATCTTGGAATATGTATTCAGTATTTCTGAAGCATTCAATTGACTCCATTGAACTGATTTGTAGATTTCATAGCTTGTTAAATAACTCCTTGTAAATTTGTCAGATAATCTGTTAGTTTGAAGAAGTAGCCAGATAAAACGAAGTGCTGTTGTAGCCAAATTTAATCTTGCATTTAGTGACATCTTTGCCTTACTTGTCTGTTGAGCTTGTTTCTTCTTAGCAGGCATTAGCATTGCTTCAAAAAAATCTTTGTTGTACTTATAACCTGGAAGTAAAGCAACAAGTTTATACCAATTACTTATGTTGTAATAGACCCTGCCATCTATATATCCAAGCATATTGTCAAAAACATAAATTTTATCTGAAAGCTCAGAGTCACTTTTTCCCAGAAGCTTTAGGAACTCAGGATATACTTTTGAGTAGAGTCTTCGAATAAATGTGTAAGTTAAAGGCAACGTAATCCCTGGATAACTTTCGGCAATGTTGGTATTATCCCATTCAATTGTATAATCCACTTTACTTGTTGTAACGGGACGAAATTGTAAAATTGCAGCTTCATCATCAGTAATAGACCATTCGATATCTAATGGTTTTCCTTCTTGTCGTTCTAAGATTATTGCGACATCAATAACCTTTGTTATTATTTTTGGAAAGTTAGTAGGCAGTTCTTCAGTGATATTTTTGGTGCTTTTACTTACAGTAAAATTTTTTGTAAGATTTCCTTCTACTGTAGTGTTCTTCCATGAATCTGTGTATGCGAAATCGATTTGATTAAAACCATTTTCTGTAAAAAGAACACCGCTTTTTTTACCATAAAACATTTTTTGAATAATTATGCTTCCTCCCTGGTTAAAATCTGAATATCCCTGAGTTTTTATATATCCCAAGACCCTAAGTGAGTACAAACTCTTTGCACATTCGATACTACATTTCTCAATTGTTTTAACCTTCGTATCCTGATCTAAAAATGTAACGTATTGTCCAGCAAAAGAGCTTGATTGTAAATCTTCCTGTAAAGCTGATGTTCTATAGCTAACTTTCTGAAATTCTAATCTATGCAGTTTTTCTGATAACTGGTTAATAAACTGATGATTTATTTCAAGGATAGTAAATAATCTGTCAAATTCAAATCGATACTGTTCATCGCTAAATTTTCCTTTTAAAAAGGCGACTGCTAGGTTGGTTAGTTGGCTATTTACGCCTCTCCAGTTAACAAAAAAGTTGCTAATTTCTATTACCTCAAAACGAGGAACGAGTGAAGGGAATCTCTCCAAGAGAATAATTAAGTTTCTTGCTTTCTGACCGATAAGCTCTATATTTTTTACCATATAATATTTGCCAAGATCGCAAATCCCAAAAAATTGATTGCTCCTATGGCTATTACGCCAGTATCTGATTTTCTCCCTATAGTGATCCAGACTAGTACTATTAATAGGCTAAAAAGTACAAAAATATAAGACTGTTTTAGAAAAGTTAATCCGAGTCCCACAGTCAAAGACAAACCAATAAGAACTAAGAGTGCGTTACTCCTTCCCCAAACGGTACTATAAGTATCTTTTACTGCTTTTCCTGCCTTATCATATCTTGGTTTAAACTTTCTCAGTACCTCGATGCTCATCGGTGCGAAAGTCAAAATAGCTAAAATAATTAACGTTTGAGAAGTAAAAGTAATTATTTGAGAACTTGTTGCTACAACAAAAAACATTCCGAAAAGTAAGAATATGACTTCATGGATTAAAAAGTATGTTGTGAAATGTTTATCGAGCCATCTTGGAATAAAAAAATCCTTTGCCATAAGAAGGGAGTACAGAAAAACAAATAAGTAAAGTCCAAGTACTTTCTGTCCCACCAAATAGGCAGATATAACCTCAATAGCAAGTGCGAATAAGCCTAGGTATAATACCTGCTTTTTTGAAACAAGCCCTCGTGGAACTGGTCTGTCTGGAAAATATTTCAAGTCATGGTCTGAATCCCTAAATTCATCAATTGCTCTCTGACGCAACAGGAAAAAGAAAAATACACTACTCAACAAGAACAAATTTATAATTGAACCCTGAGTATTGAATGCCCAAATATTCCCACTAGAGGAAAGTCCAAGCGTCAAAGCAGCAAACCCAAATGCAAACATTAGAACAGAAGATACAGGAAATCTTTCTTTAATATACAAAATAATAGCTAACATATTTATCCTTAAAAGTGTAAAATCAGTTATGGGCTTAATCTTGGTCTTTTTATGATTATACAATCAATTGCTCAGATAACTTCGATATCCCGTCCAAAATACTTGATTATCCTTGATATTGTAATTGATAACTTCCTATATTATGTCAAAACTAAGCGGGAAATTCTTGAGGTTTTTATTATCAGGTCAGTTTTACTGTCAACTTACATCATTGCATCAAGAATTTTCAGGCTTTATTTTAATGTTGAGTCAAAGCTACATAAAGAAGTTTTAAATCTAAAGCCAGATAGGTATCTCATTGTAGCTAATCACCGAAGCGCAGTTGATCCCTATCTAATACTCGCAACTCTACCATTCAACTCTTTCAAATCCTTATTACCCATCAGGTTTTTTACAGCTAACATTTATCTTAAAAGATGGTGGCAAAGATTTTTTTTGATGTCCTTTGGTAGTTTCAGAGCATACTCAGTGGAAAGCAAGGTATCTGGTGTCAAAGGTGGCCTTTATCTATCAGACATGGGTCAATCCCTTCTTATATTTCCAGAGGGAAAACGCAATCGGTATAACTCTAAGGTCGAGCCTAAAATTGGTGCTGCTTACTTAGCTCAACGAAGAGATTTTATGATTTTACCTGTATCTATAGATTATGTTAATAAGAAAACTAAAGTAACTTGGGGAAAGCCATTTAGAATAAATGATAGGTTGAGAACTAAGGATTTAAATCAACTGACGAGAATTATCTTTAATCGGGTTTTAAAATTATCAGATCAGAGATGAAATTATATGAAAACAAAAACAATTATTTTGACAGGAGGTACGGGAGTCTTTGGTAAATATCTAATTGAAGATTTATTAAAAGGTAAACCAAGAATAATTTTACTAGTTAGAGCTGATTCTCAAAAACAAGCAAACGACAGAGTTAAAAAGTTATTCAAATCAAATTCCCTCCCTCCTGATAAAGTTACAGTTTTAAACTGTAATCTAACACAGAAGAACTTAGGTTTGAATTCTGAGAACTTCAAAATTCTCAAACAAACTACCACGCATATCCTTCACGCAGCAGCTTCTACGAAATTTACCTTACCTCTAGATGAAGCAAGAAGAAATAATGTTGAAACGACAATGAAACTGTTAGCTTTTGCAAGAAACTGCAAAAATCTTGAAAGGTTTGGGTTTGTAAGCACTGCTTTTGTGGCAGGAAAAAGGTCAGGAATAATTTTAGAAGAGGAATTTGAACATAGTGCTGGATTTTTAAATACATACGAGGAAAGTAAATATGAAGCAGAAATGATTGTAAGGTCAATGATAAATTTACTTCCTATAGTAATATTTAGACCTTCCTTAATTATTACTCCCTATAAAAAATCAGATATTAGCCCTGTTAATGCTCTTACTTTAGGTCTTTTTCTAGCACGTAAGGGATTTCTTCCTATACTTCCTGGTTACAAAGAAAATAAGCTGGATATCATTGGAGGAACAGTAGCTTCTCAAGTTGTGGCTAAAATCTTCTTAAAAGAAGCATTGCATTATTCAACATACCATGTAACTAGCGCTGAAAAGTCTCCTAGCATAGAAAATTTTATTCGTATTGTTGAGCAACAATCAGGTAAAAAGCTACCTATGCGGTTTTGCGGTGACATAGAAAATTACTTATTAGAGCTGAAAAAGATTACTCGATTCAGACCAGATTTAACCGCAATTTATAGAAAGACACAAAGTTTTCTACCTGAATTGGCCTTCCCTAAAATCTATGACAATAGAAACCTGTTAGACGAACTAGAACTTAAATCTTTTAGTCATGAACCAATAAATTTAGTTCAAGCTATTTTGAAATGACTATCAATTTCTGCGATACTGAATGATATGGATATGTTAATTACTTATGTATTATTAGCTTTATTTCTATTACTGGCTGCTCATTTATTAGCTCTTCCTCTTATAAAAAAGAGGCCTGTTTTTATAAAGGGTACAGAAGAAACCCTCTTTTTCATGGCATTATTTGCAATAATAGCTTCTTTAACTCACCCTCTGATATATATCGTTGCTATAGCTATTGGACTTTTAATTTACTATACTAAATCTTGGATTGTATATGGAGTATCACTGGAAAATATTAGTACCGCTCTTGACAAAGCAATATTAGCTACAAGGGCAACAAGCAACAAGACCATTAATGAATATGAAATAGATAACAATATGACAATAAAACTTACTAATTTAGGGATGAGACTATGTTATATTCAGTATAGAAGTAAGGCGTATTCTAAAAAATCAGAGTTAACAAAAGAAATATTTAGAAAGTTTATACAAAATTATTTCATATAATCTTAGTCGAAAGGAGGTGGATATATGGCAAAAGTAAGCGCATCAGTGGTAATTAATAAACCTATTCAAGAAGTATTTAAGTATACAGCTTCTCCTGTAAATGGTCCAGCGTTCATACCTAACTTAAATGAGAATACCAACATTCAGCCAGAGCAACCAGGCTTGGGGCAGACTTTTGACTGGCGTTTTAATATGGCTGGGGTTGATCTAAAAGGTAAAGCTGAGGTAACTGAATATGAGGCGTCTCATAAAGTTACTATTAAAACGACTGGAGACAGCAACACAACTTGGATTTATACTTTCCAAGAAGAAAGTGGTGGAACACAAGTATCTGCTGAGGTTGATTATGAGATTGTAGAAAGTGCTTTGCAAAAAATCGCAAACAGGGTCCTGATTGACAAACTTAATCAGCGAACGGCAGAGCAAATGCTCGAAAACCTTAAAACTATCTTAGAAGGTTAAATAAACGTTTATCTAACAAAAGCGATCTGTATTAACTTCTAGTATGGATCGCTTTTATTAATCAGAGGTTTGTCAACTCGTTCACTGAAACCCCTAAAGCTTTTGCAATCTTCCACATCACAAAAACAGTGGGGTGATATTTACCAAGTTCTAGATGACCCACATAGGTAAGGTGTAATCCTGCTTTCTCAGCCAGTTCTTGCTGAGTCATCTTCTTCTCCTTCCTCACCTCTTTCAATCTCTCACGGAGTTTAGAAGTAAACTCCTCCCTCAATTTTTTATTAGCCCGCTCATCTTGCGGTGTTTTGAATAATATACTCACATCTTAGATTTTCTAGCGTAGACATAGTATTTTATATAGCGTACTCATCTAGTATTTGTTATAATCTGGCTTAACAACATCAAAGATGGGAGGTGATTAAATGAAAAAGTGCAAATCATGCAAGGCTGAAATACCATCAGACGCTAAAAAATGCTCTCATTGTGGTACTGATCAGAGAGGTTGGTTTAGACGACACCTGATACTTACTGGACTTTTAGTGTTATTCATTATCGTCATAGCTGGAGCTATTGCAGGAAGTGGTGGTAGTGATAAAAGTACAAGTCAGTCAACTGCACAGACAACTAGTGCTGAAACAAAACCAGTCGAACCGATGAAGATAACCGCACGAGAATTGGCAGACGACTTTGATAGCAATCAGGTAGCTGCTGAAAGTAAATGGAAGGACAAACGAGTTGAATTCAGTGCTGAGATAACAAATATCACAGATACTGGTCTGTCATTCAGTCGAGTGGCTTCCAAGGAATTCTCGCTTGCTCAGATTAGCTGTCGTATAAAAGATAAAAGCCAACTCTTGTCACTTAAAAATGGTCAGACAGTGACTGTGAAAGGTATTGTAGGCAGTCAAACGATCGGAGTAATTGATGTCAGCGATTGCGAAGTGATCAAATGACAAAGTCTTCAGCAACTATATTTTTAAGCCAGTTGCCCCTCCTGGCTTAAAGTGTTGGCTTCAAAACAATCCAGAAAAGAAGTGTATTGACATACACGCATTAAATGCGTATGATAAATACGCCATGAAATACGCCGAAATTGGAAGATTGATTAAATCAGAACGCGAAAAACGAGGTTGGGAGCAGGCTGATTTGGCATCGATGATATCACGAGGGCAGCAAGCGGTTAGTCGATGGGAAAAGGGTGATTCGCGTCCAAGGCAAGACGACTTGCTTAAACTAGTTGATATTTTTTCGGGAGATCCTGATGAGTGGTTAATCAAGGCAGGTTACCAGGTAGAAGAACCAGACCTATCCCTTGCTCCATTTTTACCACTGAATAATTTGAGCCCTGAAAATTTTGAGCTATTTTCTAGAGATCTTGTTCAAGCACTCAATCCCACTACAGATGTACATCGATATGGTACTCAGGGCCATAAACAGGAGGGTATTGATCTATATGCTAAGTATCCAAATAACGCTGTCCATGATTATCAATGCAAGAGGCATAAGCAATTCGGGCCTGCTGATATTAACGCTACAGTAAAGGCTACTTCATTAATAGCCAAGAAGCACCATCTACTTTTGGCTCGGAGAGCAACTCCTGAATCAAGGAAGGCTATGGATAAGAATAAGGGCTGGGTCCTTTGGGATATAGAAGATATTTCAGCCAAAGTTCGGAGTTTATCTCCAGATGACGCTATCTGTATAGTTGACACCTATTTCCCTGGCTGGCGGAAACGTTTTTTAGGAATTGATGAACCAAGTCCATGGTTATCACCCAAGAAGTTCTTTCTACCTCTTGAAAACAGACTGAAACTTTTCAGTCATGGTTGGAGTTTTGTTGGTCGTGCCAAAGAACTTCAAGCTTTGGACGAATTCCAAAACCAAAACGAACTAAATACAATTCTCTTAAGCGGCCGAGGAGGTATTGGCAAAAGCAGATTACTACGTGCATGGTCAACAAATTTGCCTAAACAAGTAAGAGTTGTATTTATTTCGCAAGGAGCAGATGTATCACCAAAAGATTTCGAATTGCTTCCAAAAGGGCTTGCATATCTGGTGATTGATGATGCGCACGATAGGTCCGATATAATATCGATCTTCAATACAATTTCTCGTTTGCGTCCTGAAATGAAGGTTGTTCTGAGCACTCGCCCTTATGGTATTCCCCGATTGCATGACGAACTTACTCAGTCAGGAAAGATGTATGACCGAGAAAAAACAATTGCCCTGACTGATTTGACTATAGAAGAAGCCAAAAAATTATCAGAGGAGATCCTCTCGGCAGTAGGCGGCAATATTCAATACGCTCAACGTATAGCAGAAATAACAAAGGATTGCCCACTCGCAACAGTTATAGGTAGCCAGTTGGTTGGTAGAGGGCAAATTCAGCCTGAAACACTTAACAACGACGAAGAGTTCAGGGAACAGCTAATGAGAAGCTTCAGAAATGTTGTGGCTGGTCAGATTGGTAGCTCAAATCCCGATGATATTCGAGATCTACTTGATTTAATAGCAACGCTTCAGCCGATAAATACTTCTGCTTCTGAGTTTCAAGAAATCGCTGAAAAATTGCTTGGTAGAAGATTTGACAAGATTATTAGGGACATCAGTGCATTAGAGGAAGCTGGTGTTTTGCTTAGGCGCGGCAGCAAGTTAAGAATTGTTCCAGATCTTCTGGCAGACTATATACGAGCTGATGCTTCATATGATGAAAAGTCAAAGAGTCCTACGGGATATGCAGATAAGGTATTCAGTTTAGCACGAAACGACTTGGCTACAAATTTACTTGTGAATATCAGTCAGCTTGACTGGCGATTTTCAACAAATGGTATTCAGTCAATGCTATTAAATGAGGTTTGGTCAAACCTGAAAGAACAATTTAAAAAAGCAAAAATATACGAGCGGTCCGCAATACTTACTGCATTAGGGAAAGTTTCATATTACCAGCCCAAACAGGCGTTAGATTTTGTCAAACTTGCATTAGAGGAGCCAACTAGTGAAGTGGAAGAGGATTATAAATCCTACTCCTTCTTGGCTCCATCCTACCGAATAGTGACAGAAAAAATACCACCAATATTAAAGTATGCAGCTTACCATCAGGAATTTTTGAACGAAGCTCTGGATTTACTTAAGGACTTAGCAAAAACAGATAAGAGATCACCCAACTCATATCCAGACCATCCTTTACGAATTCTGCAGGATTTGGCTTCAATAGAACCAGGAAAACCTGTTGGTTATAACGAGGCAATAGTGGATCACGTCATCACCTGGTTACAAGAAGAGGTAACTGATAACTTTTCCCCTTTTGATGTTCTTGACGTGTTACTTCAGACAGAGGGTCATTCGTCTGAAGCTAAAGGAATTACCATAACAATGAAAGCTTTCAAGGTCAGGCCAGAAGTGGTGGCTAACTTAAGGAAGCTAGTTGTTAATGCGGCTTTCGATATCGTAGTGAACAAGCCACTGAAAGATAGTTTGCGAGCGATTAAAACCATTAGTGAAGCATTAAGTTACCCTCATGGATTATTGGGCCAAAGTGTTACTGATGCTGATATAGCAGCATGGGAACCAGGAATACTGGATATATTAAAACGACTTGAGGAGGTTGCCTCAAATACCAATATTGACCCTTTTGTTGCAACTGAAATAAGAAGTGCTGTTTCCTGGCACTCGAGCTACAGTAAAACTACTACCAAGGCAGCCGCGAAAAAAGTATTGTCTGCAATTCCCATAAGCACACCTTATGAAGTTTCCCGCGCTGTAGTTGATAGTTGGGGTTGGACATTTGAAAGAGAAGACGACACAGGCAGGAGAGATGAAATCGCCATTATCGATTGGCGCAAGAATTTAGCAAAGGAGCTGGTTAAAACATACAAAGAAAAATTCTCTGCGTTAGTTGAGATGCTGGAAGAACGAATAAAAATCATGAATGAAGCTCTTATGTCTCGTCACCCAGATGCAGGGCCATTCCTGGCTGCTCTTATGGAAGAATCGATAGAATTTACCGAATACCTTGGTAACTATCTATTGTCCAATCCTCAATCGTCTCTTGCCCCTTGGTTTAATGTGGTTATTGTTGTAATTACACCAAAAAATCGGGATACCGCGATTAAGTTTTCTCAAGAGGCAGTGAAGAGTGGAAACAAAACGCTAACTCAATGCGTTGCAGGAGCATTTGGGTGGGGATTATATAACCTCCCTATATCAGATGCAGAAATTGATATCGTTAAGCAACTGACCTTATCCGATGACCCTTGGGTTAGACAAAGAATTGTTAGAGTTGTTAAAAGATTCTCCGATGACCAAAAAGGGATAGCGTTGGATATTTTGCTTGGAATGAGGTTCAATGATTCAAAAGAAATAGCCGATGAAGTACTCGGTGAATTTGAAGAAAAACATGGGAGATTCAAAATTGACGACCTGTCACAAGAGCAAATAATACAAATATTAGACCGACTTGTATCCTGTCCTTCGATTGACGATTACCACATCGGACTATTCCTGAGTAAATTGTCGTTTATCTATCCAGAATCAACTCTAAAAATGATGATGGATCGTATCGAGTACAAAGAAGCAAATCAAAAGCTTGAAAACTATGATGTACTTCCCTTTTCATGGAACCATAGCGCTCCTCTGCGATTTCATGAAACCAGCCAGTATGAACAGTTACTTCGAACAGTCAGGGATTGGTCCACAGTAAAAACAGATAATTGGGTACGCTTCCACTATGGCTCGGATTTATTTAAGTTGGTATCAGCTGGTTTTGATGAAGTGACTCTTAAAGTAGTTGATGAATGGGTTATATCGGCTAATGAGCGTCAGCTTATTGCCGCTACCGCACTTTTAGGTGAAGCTCCAAGAACATTTGTCTGGGACAAATCGGAGTTTGTGATTAAAATTCTTGATCAGGCTGAAAAGTTTGGTCCCACCTGCTACAAGAAGGTTTCATCTTCACTTCATAGTTCGGTACTTCAAGGTGTAAGGCATGGGACACCAGGTCAGCCTTTTCCAGAGGATATTCACCAACGCGATCGTTCTTACGTAATGATGCAAAAATTACCTCCTGGTTTACCAGCTTATAGATTTTATAAAGCATTGTATGAAGAAGCCAAGGTTAATATTGACCAGCATACCATTGAGGATTTAGATCTTAGCGAGGATTAGTTGTAATTCGCAAGACTGAAAATGAAGATTAAGAATAAAAATCGAATTATTTACGATGAACGCTATTACAAATCTCAATTTTTATTGAGAAAACAGGAATTTCAGGACGCTATTTTGAATTTTAAAAGAATCTTTTCTGGTCTTGGTTGTCAGATTCCTGACAAAAGTTTTTCAAGTTTAAGCGAGTTTAGAAAATGGAACAAAGAATTAGCGCGAAAACATATCGAAACTCTGAGAAAGAGTCCGATCACTGAACCATACTTCCCAAAATGGAAAGATGAGATTAATAAAATTCTTAGGCAATTTAATTTAGATGACGGTTATTTTATATTCGTCTGGTTACACATATTTTTAGGGGTGAATAGTTATCAAAGACCTCTTTTTGAAATTTATACTCAGAAGTCGAGCGATAGTGACGAAAATGAATTATTATTGAAAATTTACCCTCATACAAGAAGGGAAGATATTGATATAAACTGGCCAATAATAAAACAGGCCCAAAAAACACTCTTGAATTACAAAGCTAGAGATAAATCGATTTATTTTGAAAAAGACTTAAAAATTTATAATGAATACTTGGAAATAAAGAAATTTCCATTAGGTGAGAGGTTTCAGAAATATGGTGAACGCGATATTTACGAAATTCTGGCAGAAAATAACGATCTTACTTCTAGCGGTATCGAAAAAATTATTAAGCGGATTAAAGATCTCCTTCTTAAATAATTTCCTCAATTATAAGTAACATTTTATCTGTCAGCTTACTTCTAAAAGAAGGTCATTTATAGTCTAAAAGTATCAACAAAAGGTACTGATAGACTATGAAGACAGACGATAGATATTTTAGGTCAACCAATTTTTACCTCTGCGCGTTCCTATTTTCCAAGGGCTTCGAACTTGTAAATGTTGATAAACTGACCGACCCCAGACGAGCAATTTTTGTCTTCCGTGATACTCCTGATCGTGAGTTTTTAGTTCACCAATACAGCTTCGCTAAGGAAGATTCTCCCGACATTCTTGTGGACGTTCGTAAATTAACTCTGGCAATCAAGACGCTAAAAGAAAACCTTTATCAGAACAAATTTTAACCATGTTAAAGAAAAAAGCGATTATTGAATACCAAGAATTAGTAAAGAAAGTCTACAAACTAGACATTTCTTTTGATGAAGCAACAGTTCAGGCAAACAAATTACTGAATTTATTCCGAGCGGTATACAAACCTCTACCGATAAATTGGCAAGAATTACTTAATAAAAAGTATGCAGCAATACCAAGTTAAATTATGAAGGGAGGTGATAAAAAATGGGCAAAATTTTTACTGTAGATGAAGGAGGATTGCCTCTAATTCCTGAAGGCGAATATAAAGCCGTGTTTACTAAATATGAGGAGAAAAAAGCATTGGCTTATGGGGACGCTTTAAGAATTGATTTTGAGATCAAAGAGGGAGACTTTAACGGTACAGTTCTTAACACTCTAGTTTCAGAGAGGCTATCACCAAAGTCGAGATTTGGTAAGTTAGTCAGTGCACTTACAGGACAACCTCTAAAGGCAAAGGACGGAGTTGATTTGGACGAGTTACTAGGAAAACCTTGTTCGATTGTCGTTGGGACCACCGAAGGCAAAGCAGGTTATGGTGACTTTTCTACGATTGTAGAGTTCAAAGAATTATCAGAAGAATGATAATTCTTTTTAACTTTCACTCTAGGCATAAGTCGAATTTATGCCTAGGAATGAGGGCTAAAAATGACTACATCTAATACTAATACAAATCAAATATTGGAGCAAGCGTTACTTCTATCTGAAAAATTGAAATGGAGTATTGTATGTGTTGGTAAAGGTGAAAAAATACCATTAGTCCCCTGGAAAGAACTTCAAACTAGAAGAGCGACACGAAAAGAAATTATTAATTGGTTTACTTCATACCCAGAGGCAAATGTAGGTATAGTTTTGGGTAAAGTTTCGAACTTGATGGTAGTAGATATAGACCCTCGAAATGGAGGTAGCTACGAAGAATTTAAGGACGTAAAAACAGTAAAGGTTAAAACTGGTGGCGGTGGTTGGCATATTTATTTTCAATATGATGAAGGATTTCATAACCTTTCCAGTATAAGATCAGGAATTGATATCAAAACTGAGAAAGGTTATGCGGTTGCACCGCCATCAATTCACCAATCAGGAGACCTGTATAAATGGATAAGTAACCCGTTTGATACCCAGATTATCCCTATACCCGACTCAATAAAAGAATGGTTATTGAATGGCAAGCAAGAAATAAAACAGAACGACAAATCTACCAAAATAGAAGAAATCGTACGTGGGGTCTGTGCAGGTCAACGAAATACTAGTGCAGCCTCCTTAACTGGAAAACTTTTAAGAAGTCTTGAGGAAAAGGAGTGGGAGTCAATTGCTTGGCCTCTTATTAAATCCTGGAACAAAGAAAACAACAATCCGCCATCACCAGAAGAAGAATTACGTACCACTTTTGAAAGTATTAAGAAAAAGGAGTGGCAAAGAGTAGAGGAAGAAGAACAAAAGGGTTCTTTTACAAAACAGTTAATAGAAAAAATTTTAAGCAGCGGAGCTATTTTGTTTAAGGATGAATATGGCGATGGTTATATATCACCTGATGGAACAGGCAGAGAAATAATGAAACTTCGTTCCCGAAGTTTTAAGTTACTAGTATCACGCTGTAGCTGGCAAAACTTTGATGGTCAGCCTGTTCACACTGACGTAATCAGTAATATTACTCAAATGCTTGAAGCAAAAGCATTATTTGAAGGAGAGCAATACAACTTGTTTGTTCGAATAGCAAGGACTGATGAAGCAGTATGGTACGATCTAGGGAATGGTCCAGCTGTAAAAATTAACAAAAATGGATGGGAAGTTGTTTATAGTCCACCAATTCTATTTAAACGATTTTCCCATCAACAGCCACAGATAATACCTCAGAGGGGTGGTAGTGTTACTCAACTAGACAAATTTTTAAACATTAGCAATGAATCAGAAAGGCTGTTGTTTAAGGCTTTCACTATCTCGGCATTTATACCAAATTTCCCCCATCCACTTCTCGTTATACATGGACCTCAAGGTTCAGGAAAAACTACACCATTAAAGCTCCTTAAATCTTTAATTGATCCTTCTGGACTGAAAACGATGTCTGAACCAGATAATAAACGGGAATTTGTCCAATTAGCTTCTCATCACAGCTTTATATTTCTTGATAATTTATCCATGCTTCAAGGATGGTTATCCGATTCCTTAGCAAGAGCCTCAACTGGTGATGGTCTGAGTAAACGGGAGCTTTACAGCGACGATGAGGATATTATTTATTCACTCCAAAGAACTGTAGCATTAAATGGCATTAATTTGGTTGTTAGCAAAGCCGACCTTCTTGATCGTTCTATTTTAATTGGTCTTGAAAGAATTTCTGAAAAAGACAGACGACTTGAAGAAGAATATTGGGCAGAGTTTGAGAGAGAAAAACCATATATCTTAGGAGCAATTTTTGATTGTGTTTCAGAAGCATTACAGGAATATCCAAATATAAATCTCTCCTCACTACCTAGAATGGCTGATTTCACTAAATGGAGTTGTGCAATTACTAAAGGGCTGGGACTTCCTGAGTCAGACTTCTTACAAGCCTATTATCAAAAAATTGGTCAACAAAATGATGAAGCCTTGCAAGCAAGCCCTGTTGCTCAGACTATATTGGAACTGATGTCTGACAGAGATGAATGGCAAGGAACACCTACTGAATTATATGAGGAACTAAATAGACTTGCTTCAAGGTTAAAAATTGATACAAACAGTCGTTATTGGCCCAAAGACCCTCAATGGTTATATAAACGAGTACAACTTGTTCACTCAAATTTAATGGCTGAAAATATAAGAGTAACTCGCGATGAAAAATCTAGACCAAGAATTATTCTTATTGAAAGAGTCAAAAATACTGACGCTAGTGACGGAGTGTCGGAGCAGGCGGCCAATACTCCTGAGAATATGTCACCAGATAATCAACCAAAAGCTAATACTGACGGGGTTACTGTCGAAGAAGTCATGAGGATTTTTTCTCAACCGTCAGTAGAGTCAACGCCGACACTATTTCCCAAAAATCAAGAAGGTGTAAACGAAGAAAGTTATTGAAAAAAAGTTTAAAATTAGTAATAATGAATACGATGAATACATCTAATTTACAACAGGATACAAAATTAAATTACTTTATCTACTGTCGTAAAAGTAGCGATACTGAGGACAAACAGATGCTATCTCTGCCTGCTCAAGTACGAGAATTAACCAAATACGCACAGGATCACAACCTAACCGTTGTTGATGTATACCAGGAGTCAAGAACGGCTTTCAAAGTTGGACGACCTCTATTTAATGAAATGATGCAAAGAATTGATAATGGAGAGGCAAATGGCGTCCTCGTATGGCAAGCCAACCGAGTATCTAGGAATGCTCTAGATGGCGGTCTATTTATCTACTATATGAGTGAAGGTAAAATTGTTGAATTACGCACACCTGGTAAATCATACACAATCCTATCTGATAGATTTCAACTGCAAATTGAATTAATTATGGCTCAAAAGGATTCGGATGATAAAAGTGAAAGCGTCAAGCGTGGTAATAGAGAAAAGTTCTTCCAAAAGAAGGATTGGTTAGGAGTTGCCAAACCAGGATATCTAAATTACATGAACCCAATGACAAAAGAAAAAACCATAATAGATGATCCAGAAAGGTTTGCTCTTATTCAAAAGGCTGGAAGCATGGTAATAAATGGTGAACTTACGCCAATGCAAGCACTTGCCAAACTAAATGATGAGTGGGGATTCAGAACAAGAAGAACAGCCAAGCAAGGTGGTAGACCTATGGGAAAAAGTATGTGGTACAGAATCCTAGGTGACCCTTATTATTATGGATTGATGAAAAGAAAGGAAGGCGAAACCGAGGGTAGACATAACCCTATGTTTACAAAAGAAGACTTTAAATTATTACAAGTACGCTTAGGAAGGACAGGTAATAATACCACTACATTCCATAACTTCCCTTACAAACCAGCAATTAAATGTGGTGAATGTAATGGGAGCATCACAGCAGAAGAAAAATGGCAAATTATCTGCTCAAACTGCAAGGTAAAATTCCACAAAGGAAAACAAAGAGATAGATGTCCAGAATGTAATATTTTGATTGAGGAGATGGTTAAGCCAAAAATTCTTCACTATATTTATTTTCGCTGCACAAAGAAGGTGAACAGAAACTGTTCACAAGGCTCAATAGAATATGATGAACTGGAAAAACAAATAGATGAGGAGATTGAGAAATTTACAATCCCCAAAGAATTTGTGATCTGGGCAATAAAACACCTGAATGAGGAAAACACTCAGGAAGTCACAGACAGAGAAACTATTAAAATTACCCTACAAAACGCAATTGATGACGTAACTAAACAATTAGATGGCCTACTAACACTCAAGATTTCACCAACGAACATTAGTGGCGAACTTCTATCTGATACAGAGTATGCAGCAAAGAAGAAACCATTACTTGCAGGCAAAGAGGATTTATTAGACCAACTCAATAGACTCAGCGAGAGGCAAAACAAATGGATGGAATTATCAGAGCGTACTTTCAATTTTGCGTGTCAGGCTCGTTACTGGTTATCTTTTGGCACACTAATAGAGAAGACTCAGGTACTTGATGCGCTTGGTTCGAACATTGTATTAAGAGATAAGAATTTGCTGATAGAACGGCACAAACCATACTTCTTGATAGAAAAGGGTCTAAATGAAGCAAGAGAAATTGCAAAAAGGTTAGAACCTGCAAAAGAGGTTGATTTATCGGTCCAAATTGCCTATTTGGAACCTGTTAGTTCAGCTTGGCTG
>CAYSZS010000009.1:0-1845 GCA_964435575.1 uncultured Gammaproteobacteria bacterium
TATTCTAATCTAATACTGCGTATATTCGAATGAGACCACTTCCAATTTTCTCTTGTTTCTTTATTCTAACACGCCCAATCTCACCGGTGTGTGTTACGTGGGGCCCACCACAGACTTCACGGCTGAAAGGAGGTCCTGAGCTTGTCGAAGGTTCACCAATCGTATAAACCTTAACCCTCTCTCCGTATTTTTCGGCAAAAAAATGAAGTGCTCCTTCCGCGATTGCTTCGTCCAAACCCTTGGTTTCAAAAGATACTGACAAGTCTTTTTTTATCTGCTCGTTAATTAGATCCTCTACTTTTTTAATTTCTGCATCTGTCAGCTTTTGTGCATGAGAAAAATCAAAACGAAGTCTTTCAGATGTAATATTTGAGCCTTTTTGGGCAACATGCTCACCTAACACTCTTCTTAAAGAAGCGTGAAGTAGATGTGTAGTAGTGTGAAGTTTTGTAACATCTTTACTCGCATCAACCAATCCGCCTTTAAACATTCCTGCCGAGGCTGTTCTTGATAACTCCTTATGTTTACTAAATTCTTTCTCGAAAACTTTCTGATCTATTTCCTGCCCCCTGTCTTTGGCAATTTCTTCTGTCAGCTCTAGTGGAAAACCATAAGATTCGTAGAGAAAGAAAGCTCTTTTCCCATCCAATTTCTCAAATTTGTCAATTTCTTTAAGACCTCTGTCTAAAGTTAAACTAAATTTTTCCTCTTCGTCTTTAATTATCTCTTCTATCCCGTCTTTCTTTTCTGAAAGTAACGGGTAGTATTTACCATAATTATTAACCACCGCGGCTGCTATTCGAGTTAGAAACGGTTCATCAGTCCCTAACATTTTTCCATACCTAACTGCTCTTCTAATTAATCTCCGCAAAATATAGCCTCTTTCTTTATTTGACGGGTAAACCCCTTCGCTAGAAACAAAAACTGCTGCACGAACATGATCTGCAATAATTCTCAACGCCTTTTTGTTATCGCCTTGATAATTGGTTTTTGTAGTTTCTTCTGTAGAAGAAAGTATCTTTCCCCATAAGTCCGATACTTTATAATCGTCGTCAAACCCTTGAAGTATGGCCGTAGTTCTGTCTACTCCCATTCCAGTATCAACATTCTTGTTCTTCAATGGAATATACTTTCCTTCTTCGGTTTTATTATACTGCATAAAAACGTCATTCCAGATTTCAAAAAATCTCCCACATTTATCTCCCGGTCTACACTTCGTGCCATGAGATTTTCCCGAAGTATCATAAAACATTTCGGAATCAGGACCGCAAGGACCGGTAAGACCGGCAGGCCCCCACCAATTGTCCTTTTTGGGAAGAAATACTATCCTCTCTTTTGGAATCCCGACTTTTTCCCAAATTTCTGATGATTCCGTATCTTTTGGCGCATCATTATCACCCTCAAAACAGGTTATCCAAAGTTTATTGGGGTCCAAAGAGAGCTCTTTTGTTAAAAATTCATAAGACCACTCTATTGCCTCTTTCTTCCAGTAATCTCCCAAGCTCCAGTTTCCCAGCATTTCAAAGAAAGTGTGGTGAGAAGTATCACCAACCTCATCTATATCATCAGTTCTAAGACATATTTGATTATCAACTAGTCTTCTTCCAGAAGGATGTTCTTCCCCTAAAAGATATGGGACAAGAGGGTGCATACCGGCTGTAGTGAAAAGGACTGAAGGATCGTTTTCCGGAACTAAGGGCGCAGAAGGAATAACAACATGTCCCTTATCCTTAAAAAAATCAAAATATTTTTGAACTAAATCTCTTGACGTCATGGCTTTCAATTATATTCTCAATTTGAAGCTAAATCTAGAAGAAAATATTGAATAGTCTGTTATTCATTTGG
>CAYSZS010000009.1:1945-37843 GCA_964435575.1 uncultured Gammaproteobacteria bacterium
CTCAATTTGAAGCTAAATCTAGAAGAAAATATTGAATAGTCTGTTATTCATTTGGAGGCATTGGTTCGTGAACATCCCCCTGACCTCTTTTTTCCATCTTCCTTTTTCTGCCGAAAAGTTCAATTATACCTGTCAGTTTCTCGGGCCTTATCAAACCTCCCCCCAAAATTGCGTCTTCCAAAATATTGTTAAGCCTTTTAATGCCCCGCCGTAAATCTATGATGACCAAAAGCACTTGAACTCCTACAATAACGAGAAGCGCCGTCAGGGCAACTATAACAACTGCCAAGAGTTTTTGTACACCATCCATAAGCCAAGCTCCGCTTGGAAATCCCAAGCACTAAATACTAAATTCTAAACGTTTGAAACATTAGAACTTTGAATTTGTAATTTATTTTGCGTTTAGAAATTAGGATTTCGAATTTACTGTCTTAACTCTGGTTTTATTTTACGCGCAACCACAGTTTCTTTTCCAGATCTGGATTTTGCTACAACGACCACCTCCCCCGTTCCTTCAAAGATTTCTATCTCTGTTTCAAAAGTACCGTCCTCGCCAACAATTGTCGGCTGATTGTTAACTAAAACCACCGCATCGGGATCAGTTTTTCCCTTTACAGTCAACTTCTCCTGACCAACCCCTTGCCCTTCTTCCGGAATTTCAATTAAAAGGTTGGGAGGTTTTATAAAACTCAGGTATTGAAAAATAAGATAGCCTACAATAATAATAAAAACAAGACTAATTCCTGTAATAAAGGAGAGCTTCGGACCCCATGTAAATTTTTCAGAAACGTCAGGATTTGGGTTAATTTTAAGAACTTTGGGAGGATAATCGCGTCTAAGAAGGGCCGTCAAATTCTTTTGTTCAAGATTGAGGTTAGACGCAATACTTTTGACAAACCCGACAACCACGGGATATTCGGGCAAAGCTTCCCAACGGTTTTCTTCTAAGTTTTCGATAAACTCTTTTTTAATCTTCGTCAACTTCTCAAGTTTTTCTCTTGAAAGTTTCTTTTTAATACGACTCTCTTTGATAATTTCACCAATTAACTTCATATTTGCCGTTTTTTGGACTTAAACCTCACTCGGGGCATTCCCAAACACTTCTTCGGGGTTACGAATCAGAACTTCTCTAGGCTTAGAACCCTCGGGGGGGGACACGACTCCTGCCGCCTGAAGTTGATCCAAAATCCTGGCAGCTCTGGCGTAACCTATCGACAACCTCCTCTGTAAAAGAGAGGCCGAAGCGCGATCATATTGACAAACAACTTCCACCGCCTGTTTGAAAAATTCGTCCAGTTCCTCGGACATACCTGGAAGAGTGGTCGTCCCCGGCTTGGGCATCGAGGTAACCTCCTCTGTATATTGAGGCGTAATGCCCTGATTTTTAAGAAAAGAAACAAGATTTCCGATGTCTTTATCCATTACAAGAGCGCCCTGAATTCTAATGGGTTTTGCGGATTCGGGAGGAAGATAAAGCATGTCACCCCTACCCAAAAGTTTTTCGGCACCGGGCCCGTCCAAGATCACCCTCGAATCAACTTGGGAAGCAACCGCGAAAGCAATTCGACAAGGAATATTTGCTTTTATAAGCCCTGTAATAACGTCAACCGACGGCCTTTGAGTTGCCAGAACCATGTGGATTCCTGTTGCTCGGGACAGTTGGGCAATTCTTGTTATTGCGTCTTCGACTTCAACAGGCGAAAAAAGTATGATATCGGCAAGCTCGTCAATCATAAGTACAATATACGGCAGAGCCTGAAATCCGGACATTTCGTTATAGCCGTCAATATTCCTGACGCCCGCTTCAGAAAATAGTTTATAGCGCCTATCCATCTCGCTCATTAACCATCTTAAGGCCGAAAGAACCTCTTTAGGATCCACAATAACGGGCGCCAAAAGATGGGGAACTCCGTTATAGTTCGTAAGTTCAACTCTTTTTGGATCGACAAGGATAAATTTGACTTCAGACGGAGACGCTCTCAAAAGTAGGGTGCAAAGGAAAGAATTTATGGCAACGCTTTTCCCAGAACCCGTTTGACCTGCAATAAGAACGTGGGGCATTCTGGCAACGTCAGCAACCAAAGCTTTTCCTGACACGTCGAGTCCTAAAGAAACCACAAGTTTACTGGCGTGCTTTTTCATAACTTCGCTCTCCATCATGCGCCTTAACGATACGAGCTCAGGATCTCTATTAGGAAGTTCAATTCCCAGTAAGCTTCTCCCGGGAATCGGCGCCTCAATTCTTATAGTTCCGGTCGGAGCGGCAAGGGCAAGAGCAAGGTCTCTCTCAAGTCCTGTAATTTTTGAAAGCTTGGTTCCAAGGGCAACTTCAAGTGCATACTGGGTTACGGCCGGACCTAAATTCACCTCGACGACTCTTGCAATTATCCCAAAACTTTCCAGTGTCTGTTCAATAATGGCGGCGTTTCCTTTAATATCCCCTCTTTCGGCTTTTCCCGAAAGCGTATCCGCCAAAATATCAGGTGGTGGATATTTCCAAATTTTCTCTTCGCCCGGAACATTACTCACAAGTTTCTCCTGAAAAGGCTCCTGAGCATTTTTTACCGACTGTCCTTGTAGCGAAACCCTCCCCGAAGCTTGCGACAACGCCCCTCCGCCTATTACTTTCAAAGGCCGTTTGCCGACCGTCCCAAACTTAACTTTTAACCTCCCCCCGCGCACTCCATATTCTCGAAATATTCCCACAAAAAATCCAATAACCTGATCGATTGACGTGTTAAATAAAACGATAAGTCCAACCAGAGTCGTTCCAAAAAGAACAATAAAAGCTCCGATCCCTGTAATCAGCTCTGAAATCCCCTCCCAAAAGATTCTTCCCAAAAGTCCTGCCCTGGTTAAGGTTAGAGTTGAAATAAAAAACACCAAAGCTCCGATAATTACATTTGGTTGTCCCAAAGGAGTCTTAAATTTTGAAACGACAAATCCAAAGCTAAGAAATATAAAAGCCAGAAAGATTGAGGTCCAGGAAAAATAGGTAATTAAAAAATCATTTAAGCGCATGAGAACTGGGCCTTGTCTTAGGAATGAAACCATAACCAAGCCGGAAAGGATAAAAAAAGTTATTTGTGCAATTGAAAAAATCGTTCCCGGCTTGAGCCTCAATTTAAATGCCCGTTTGTCTTTTAATCTTTTTTTACGTTTCTTACTCATCGCCTTTCATTATACCTAAAGTGACCATAATTAAAAAACTCTCAAAATTAATGTTACCGTTGACAACACCAACTAACAATGTATACTTGTGATGTATGTTAATGAAAAGAACTCAGATATATCTGGATATGAACACTCTCATAAAAGCGAGGTTGCTGGCTAGAAATCAAGGCAAAACCGTTTCTCAAATTATTCGCGATGCCCTTAGTGAATTTATTTCCAAAAAAGAAAAACCAAAAAAATATAATTCTTTAGAAATGATAGCAAAACTGTCCGAAGAATTCCCTGATCCTCCGGGCACTCCACGTGATTTGTCCTCCAATATCGATCATTATTTGTATGGAACTCCAAAAAGAAAAATTAAATAATGGTTTTAATTGATACCAGTTTCTATATTTCTTTGTCTTTCGAACACGATGCTAACCATAAAAAGGCTCAAAAAATAATACCCTATCTGAAAGACAAGGTAACAACTGAGGATGTATTAAAAGAAATATTAACACTAATTAGTCAAAGAAAGGGTAAAAAGGCTTCAATTAGATTTTATAATTATCTTCTGGAAGATACGGAAATTTTCCCTGTTGAAGGTAAGCACTTTGAGCTTGGGTTGCAAATTTTTCTTGACCCTAAATTAAACAAAAATATTTCAGTTATTGATTGCACGACAGCCACAGTCTGTAAAGACAAAGGTATACAAAAGATTGTAACTTTTGACTCCCACTTCAAATCCTTTAGCCTCAAAACAACTCCCTGAATTCATTTTTCATTCCAAATGAACTTAAATATCCGCTTATTTCTCAAAATACTTATTGACAACTTCGAACTTAAATGCTAACTTAACAACTATATTAATATATAACTTATTTTCATGTTAAATATACAAACAATAAAGAGTCTGACTGAATTGCGTAATGACCCTTCGGGTATTGTAGACTTGGCTAAAGAATTGTCGGAACCTATCTACATATTCAACCGTTCAAAACCGGTCAGCGTATTAATGGATGTAAATGATTACGAAGAGATTTTAGACCGTCTTGAGGATGCAATTGATGCCCTGGAAATGCGAGAGTTTGAAAAACTCCCCAAAAGAAAGAGGGATTGGATAACCCATAAAGAGCTTAAAAAGAAGTATAAACTGACTTAATGGCATATAAAATTGCTTACCACAGAAGAGTGGATAAGTTCTTTGCACATGCAACTCAAAAAGAAAGAGAAAGGATTATCAAACACATCGAAACTATTGCTCAAAATCCTTTTACTTCATACACAAATCTATCCGTCTTAACGGGAACGCTCAATGGTTTCCGATTAAGAGTCGGAAATATAAGAGTGGTCTACGAGTTGGACAATAAAAATCAAATAATCTACGTCGCTAAAATCAACCACCGAGGTTCTATTTACACCCGATGATCGTCTCTATCTGTAAAGACAAAGGTATACAAAAAATTGTAACTTTTGACTCCCACTTCAAATCCTTTAGCCTCAAAACAATCCCCTAAATAACATGTCATCCTGAACTTGTTTCAGGGTCTCATCTATTTGACTAATCCTATAATGTTAGATATAATTGGAAAAATTTTTTAATTGTTGTACCATGGAAATAGAAAATATGTCCGAATCCTCCAATTCCGAATTCCAGCCTGAAGAAGGCGGGTTGCGGTCTTTTCGCTCAGAAGCGATACCTGAGCAAGTACCACAAGGTGGACTTAGAGGACTTATTAATAGAGCAAGGCAAAAGTTTACGAGAGGACACTCCAAACCTCCCCCCGAATCTACTCCCCAACCCGACCCCACCGACTTACTAGACCAAACAAGAATACAAAATTATGATGGGGAGGAATTAAGAGCAGCCCTTAGACAAAGGGGGGAAACAGAGAGAGCTTCATCATTCTCTGAAAGATTACGTAAGTCCTGGGAAGGTTTGATTTTTTCTGGTGCAGAAGAACTAGCAGAAAAGGTTGGAGTTGATTTAAAAGTAGCAAATGCATTAACAGATACGCATTTGATGGACAGAAACAGTATACGAGGAAAACTTTTTCATGCCGGTCTTCAAAAGGACGAAGTTGACAAAGTCGAAAATACAATCTTGACTACAGAGAAAAAAACGGACTAGTAATTAAGATTCCCGAGTATGCAGGAGATTTAGACATAACTAATATATCTGCCATACATAAAGCCGGGATGATTTTAGATCTGGTAACGAAAAATTTAATCAGAGAAAAAATTCAAGGTGACATAGAAAGTTACGAAGCTTTCATGCGAGAGGAACACACACAAGGAACAAATTGGCCGGTCTTAGAGGGGGAAGAGAGGGAAGGTAAAAGTTGGAATGTTCCGCTTGCGGAAGCGGGAGCGTCTTTTATCCAACAACTTCGTGACAAAATACCGAGTCTTGGCATGTCTCCGGAAACAAAGAGGCGTATTTCCGAATTCATTAAAAATGCAGGACCCAATCTAAAAGAATACGTTAAGAAAAACTGGCGAGAGCTTGGGATGATTACAGCTCGTGGTCTTGTGGATATTTTTCCTGAACTTCGCTATGCCATAGCACTGAGTGCATCTGGAGCCTTAGCGACTAAAGAAATAGCTACATACACTAAGGGGTGGAAAGAACTAAAAAAATCCGGGCAAAAAGCAAACCTTTGGACAGCGTCTCTTGCTTACGCGAGCCAAACGACAATGGTAAAACTAGGCCTTGAAGAATCCGAAACTGGTTTATCAGATAAGGCAAAGTTGGGGTCTTTTATAGTGGGAGCATTTTCCTCTTTTGCTGGCATAGTTGGTAGCGAAGTGGCTTCAAGTGTCGTTCGAGTTCCTGTGGGCCGAAGATATGCCGCAACAGCGGTAGCCAGAGCTTTTAGCCAACACCTGGCGCCTTGGGCACTTGATGTATTAGCCTCGAAAGCTGGAAAGTTCGAATCAGAGGAGCAGAGGAAAGAGTGGGTAACCAAGGCCAGAAAAGTAAGCGGATTTTATAATACCACACTTGCAACACTCTTCATGTGGGGACAAATAGCCGAGTTATCCCAGCATCCTGAAATAATGTTGGAATCTGCAAGGAGTGCTATTGACACAACTGCTGAACTAGCCGAAAATGTCAAAGATTCTCTTGAAGGTGTTGACTTAGAAAAAGCTTCGGAGACAATAGAAGGAAAAATTGTTGAACAAGGGCCTGTCGGAGTTATTACAGGAACAATTGAAGCAATTCAGAAAGGAGAACTTCAGCCTACTGAAGCTGGAGTAGAAGGACCAGCAGAAACTCAACCTGGAGCACCAGTTGAAGCCGCTGCACCCGAGGCGCCCGAGGCTGCTGAACCAGGAGTTCCCGCTCCCGAAGCACCGACCGTTCCAGAAACTCCACTCGAACCATCATGGTTATTTAATGCCATAGATTCTGATGGAGATGGACAGGCAGATTTATTTCAATTTGATACCGACAACGATGGAAATCCCGATGCCTCTACAAAATTCGGGGAAGACGGTGAACCCATTGAGGTGAAAATGTCGGATAATACAAATCTTCTTATTGATCCAAATTCAAAAGGAATTCCAGGATTACAATATCATCTTACCGTACTTCATGGAAATGAATGGAGTGGGGATGAAATTGCGACTGCCGCTACCCGTGCTTATTCCGAGGGTGTACATGGAGATAATTTTGTCGAAATGGCTAATATCCAAAAGCCTGAGTTTCCAGCAATCTTGGGCGAAGTTAACGAACAAATCACTCAATATATTAATGATGGAAAAGAGTACGACGACCAAGGAAGAGTTGTTGGGGGAACTACTTCTGAAGGACAACATCTGGCCTTCGCGGTAGAAGGAAAAGGGGTACAACACCTTCAATTTGAAATTGCTAACGCCAATCAAAATCTTTCACCCGATCAGGTTGCCAAAATGGCGCAGATTGCATTCGTGCAAAAGATAGATCCTGATAACACTGGAGAAGTAGGCACTTTTGTCAGAACTTTCGATCTTTCAAAAATTGAGGCCCCACCCCCTCCACCCGAAGCTGTCAGTAAAGTTGAAATTCCGGGAGGGACGTGGGGATTGGATAAAGACGGAAATGTCGTAGAGGCAACTCTGCCTGACGGACGTCACCTATCTTTTGAAGGTACAGGCGTTCAACCATATCAGGAAGCCTTCGCTGACCTTCGCGAGCAAGGCGGGCCTGGCGAAGAAGACAATTTAACACCCCTGCAAGTTTCAAAACTAGCCCAAAGAGCCTACGAACAGGGACTTGCAAATCCAGATAAAGTAGTCGACTTGAAAAATCCTGACGCATTGCAAAATTTCATTGACCAAAATCTTGAAGCAGTTACCGCACCTCCCGTTCTTGGAGAAAGAGTTCCCGAAAATGACATTATCTTTCCCGATAACAATAATGATGGGGAACCTGATGGAACTTGGTATAGAGATAAAGATAATAATATTGTTGGCGGAAGAACTTCAGAAGATGAAAATCTTGCCTTTTACACAACGGGTGAGGGTGTGGGAAGATTTCAATGGGAACTTGCCAAACTTCATCCTGACTGGACGCCTGATGAGGTGGCAGAAGCTGCCCAGAGAGCTGTTAGCGATAAAATCGGTTTGAATAAGCTAGGTTTAATTGAAAAACCGGTAATTGAGGTTCCTCAAGAGCCCTTGGTTTTACAGATTCAGGATAAACTCCAAGAATTACATCCTGATTGGACAGAAGAAGAATTACAAAGGGCGGCTTACCTTGAGTCTTTGAAAGGAACTTCACCTGATGATACAGATACCTTGAAAGCCGTTGAAGTACCTTATATTCCAGTTGAGGAAGAGGTAAGAATTGAGGGTTTGGTAAAAGGACAGGAATTTGATACGGACGGAGATGGAAAAACAGATTCTTGGTGGCTTACAGATCCGAAGAGTGGTGAAGTTGAGGCAGGACACTTGTCAGATGGAAAAACACTAGTTTTAGGCCCGGATGGAGGACAAAATGGTATCCTCAATGATTATCTTGCCCACGAAAATCCAAATTTGTCTCCCGATGAAGTTGCAAATATCGCCTCAAATACAGTTAGCGAAAATGATTTGAAACCTCCTCAAGAGGTAGAAGGCGAGGCAACCTTTGATAAAATAGTTGGCGAAGGTGAACGTCCGGCAGTAATCGAAACCATGAACCAGCGCATTGCTCAGCTTTCGCTAGAAGACTATCTTGAAGACATCGGGCTGGGTAAAGATCAAGCATATAACGCAGTTAGGCAAATACAATTTGAGCCCCTAGGAAGAACTGCCATCCCCAATACCCCAATAGGACCCGAAGCCTTAAACAGCCTAAATGCCAGAGTAAATATTCCTGAAAAGGGTATTTTCTCCTGGACGATTGCGCCCTGGAATGATTGGCTCAAGGAGAAAGGAATGCTAAACTGAAATATGGCTACACTTGATTTTGCCAAAGGAGTTGATTTTTCGCCACTGGAGCGTCTTGGAGTGAATAAAGAGGACGGGATGAAATTTCTGGCCGCTCTTTCCCCAATGATTGACTTAGAATTTCAATCAAGAATTAAGTCACCTTTTAGCGACGATGAAACGGCTGCTATTGGAACCGAAGCGGAAGGTAAAGGTATTAAACCCGAAGATGGAATGTTTTTCTTGGAGGAAAAATACCATGCCAAAACAGGCAGATATTTTATGGAAGAAATGCGCCTATTATTCAATGAGTATGTGCACCACGCCGCAAATATAATTGTAAAAGCAAGGCGTGATGCTGAAACTTTTGCAGAGTCAGGTGACGAAAACACCAAAAAGTTCGACCAACTCATGAATGAGAAAAAGTATGAAGAAGCTGCAAAGCTTTTTGACGAAGTTTTAAGTAAAACTGAAAAGCCACAAGATTCTTTCAACAGGTCCGGTAAACAATACTAAACTTCAACCACAACAGGCAAAATCATCGGCCTCCTGCCGGTCTTTTGGAAGAAGAATTTACCAAGGTAGTCCTGGGTAACTCCGTAAATGACCGATTTTTTGATATGTACTTTTTTCTCAACTTGACGCTTAAGTCTTTCGCTAGCCTCCAGCAACAAATCTTTGCTGATTTTCTCGAATATAAAACCGCGGCTGATTATTTCCGGTATACCAACGATGTTCCTCTTAGCATCAAGTTTGAAAATAACCACGACAACTCCCTCATTTCCCAAAATAGCCCTATCGCCAAGAACAACTTTCCCAACATCCCCTACGCCAAGTCCGTGCACCATGACTGTTTTAACCGGAACCTTCTCGCCGAGTCTTGCCTGGCCGTTTTCAAATTCAACACTTTCTCCGGGTTTTAAAGTAAATACACTGTCCGGATTTGCACCGACACTCACTGCCAATTTCTTATAGGAATGCATAAAACGGATGGCTCCACCTATAGGAATAAAATAGTTTGGTTTTACTATATTAAATAATTCTCTAATATCTTCTTGATTTCCGTGACCTGATACATACAATCCTTCGTTCATGTCGTAGTAGTGAACGTCAACACCCTTATCGATTAACGCATCAATAACAAAGTCCTCACTCTCTTTTGTGTATGGAGGAGCAGGATCTGCAGAGAAAATGAATGTATCTCCGTCCTCAACAGAAACTCTTTCGTGTTCGCCGATTGCAATTCTATATAATGAACTTCCAATCTGACCATAACAACCCGAAACTATATACATCAGCTCATTTCTTCTTAATCTTTGCGCTTCTTTTAAAGAAATTACCGTATCCCTTCTATATTTCAGGTAGCCGAGATTGTAAGCAATGTCAGTCTTTTTCTGAACCGACCGACCAATGAAAACAACCTGCCTGCCTACTTTTTCTGCAACATTTATCATCTGTTGAAATCTTCCGATACTTGAAGATATAGCCGTCATAAAGAGTGTGTTTTCCGCTTTCTTTGCAATATTATCCATATTGCCCTCAATGTGTCTTTCACCTTTTGTAAAACCGGGTTTATTTGATCCCAAACAATCCGAGGCAAGGAATAAAACCCCCTTTCCGGCAAGTTCTTTGGCTCTTTCAATATCAAAAGGCTTACCGATAACAGGATTTTGATCCAATTTATGATCCGGAAGGTGTAAAGCTCTTCCGTCCGGTGTGTCTATAGCAAATCCGACCGTATCCGGAACCGAGTGTGTAACTCTAAAAGGGGAGATTTTGAAAGGACCAACGCTGAATTCCTCGAAATCAGGGTTAAAGGTGTTAATATGATAATTTTTCAATCCGTAATCTTTGAATTTATCCTTCAGAAACTCCGTTACCAAAGGCGCTGCCCAAATTTGTGTATTGACTTCTCTAAGGAGGAAAGGGAGTGCTCCTATATGGTCTTCATGTCCATGCGAAATTATAATCCCGGAAAGCCTATCTTTATTCTTAACGACATAAGAGAAATCCGGTATCACAAGATCCACTCCAGGCATTTCAAGGTCGGGAAACCCAACTCCGCAGTCGACAATCATGATCTTGCCGTCTGCTTCGTAGACATACAAATTCTCCGTAACGCTTACGGTTCCTGATAATGCTATAAACTTTAGTGACATACGAATTTGTATAATGCTAATCAACGAATGAATGCGAATGCTACGAATAGATACTAATTCTGTAGATTTCAGCGCTATTATCTAAAACCCAAAGCATTCGTATTTATTAGAATGCATTGGCATTATTCGAATTTATTAGCATCATTATCTATACAAGCTGCATTTGTTCAACTTTTTCTTTCTTACTACTTTCTTTATTCTTGACCCCTTCCAATATTCCAGGTAGTTTTTTGAAATCCTCCACGGTTTGTTCTTTAACAGATGGATTTCTTAATCCTGCTGCAGGATGATACATGGGAACAATAACCAAAACATCACCTTCCCAGTTTACATCAAACTTCTTGCCATGCACTCCCGTAATTTTAGCATTCGCTAAAAATTTTCCCATCGAGAAACGTCCCAATGTAACTATAATCTTCGGGCTTATTATATCAATCATTTGATCCAAATAGAGGCCGTAGGCTTTAATTTCATCAGGCTCAGGATCACGATTTTGGGGAGGACGGTGGTGAACAACATTTGTAATAAATACTTTTTCCCGAATCAAGCCGGCCGTTGTAAGGAGTTGGTTAAGAAATGCTCCGGCATTACCTACAAAAGGTCTTCCTTTTTGGTCTTCATAATAACCGGGTCCCTCGCCTATAAACATGATTTCTGTTTCTGAACTCCCCTCACCAAAAACAAGATTCGTTGCACCTTTTCTCAAGGGCAAGGCCGTGTCATCTGCCATTCGCTTTTTTAATTCATTAAGTTTCTCTTGTTTATCCATTTTTCTTCAAATTCCAAATCCTAATATCTAAATACTAAACAAGTCCAGTGTTCTAAATTTAAATATTGTTTAGAATTTAGAATTTAGTACTTAGTATTTTAAAGTTTAATTCATTAAACTTATTGAAGGAATTGTTTTACGTTTTCAGTGGTAACTTTAAACGTTTGAATTTTTCCCTCAACCATATCCATTGCCACTTTCCTAACAATTCCTTGAATAGTTCTCTCAAGTGTTCTCATCCCGGCATCATAACCAAGTGGTCTTACAATTTGCGGCCAGACGGCTTCGTCAATTACCAAGGCCTCGACCGGAATTCCCGACTGCCTAATTATTTTCGGAAGCATATACTGCCTCCCTATTGTTATTTTCTCTTGGTCTGAATAAGAAGGCATCTGAATGGGCTCCAGTCTGTCCAAAACCGCAGTCGAAATACTGTGAGTATTGTTGGCTGTTGCGATAAACATAACCTCAGATAGATCAAACGGATAGTCAAGATAATGATCGCTAAAACTTCTGTTCTGCTCGGGATCCAAAAGTTCAACCAAAACACCCATTATAGAAGACCTTCCTTCGTCGGTAACCCTGTCGATTTCATCCAGCAAGATAACACAGTTTTTACTTTTTGTTGTCCTTAGGGCCTTAATTATTTTTCCGGGTTCTGCTTCGGGATGCATACGGGATTGTCCTCTTAGGTCCAGAGGATCTCCCATTCCTCCAAAAGGAATTCTAGCAAAGTTTCTTCCCATTGCTTCAGCTATCGAGAACGCAATTGTAGTTTTTCCAGTACCAACAAGTCCCACAAAACAAAGTATCGGAGCTCGCAGTATATCCTCTCCTTCACCCTTTTCCTGTTTAAGACGCATTACGGAAATGTATTCAAGGATTCTGTCTTTAATCTCGTTAAGTCCGTGGTGGTTTTTATCCAATATTTCTCTGGCGTGATTAAGGTCAAGTATATCCTCTGTTCGTACGTTCCAAGGAAGAGTTAAAATCCAGTCAATATATTTGTTTAACCTATCAAACTCCGGTAGGAAGGTGGGGGAGGTAGTTAAGCCTTTGAGTTGTTCCAATCTAAGAATAATCTCGCTCCTTAACTCTTCGGGAATATCGGCAGTTTTAATTGCCGTTGAAAGAGAATCTAATTGATCTGTTATGTCGGACATAATCTTTAAGATCCTTCGCCTTTACGCCACCGCTAAAGCTCTAGCGACACGCGGTCTGGCTCAGGATGAATGTGATTTTTAACTCACATTCACTTTATCACAAAGCTTGAGGGTTTTTCAGGAGTATCTTTTTTTATTCTCGTCTATGAATCTGCTTTTGGGAAAGTGTGGACCACCTCTTCCTCTTTTCTCAAATTTATCAAATCTCGGTCTACCTTCAAATCTCCTCTCTCTTCCTCTATCCCCCCTAACTCCACCCCTTTCCTTTCTCCTTTCCTCCTTGAGGGCATCATAAGCCGGATCAAGCATCATCGAAAGGTTCAATCGTCCCATTTCGTCAACTCCCTTAACTCTTACCTGCACTTTAGCTCCCACCTTCAATATATCAGACGGGTCTTTTACAAAATCACCGCTCATATCAGACACGTGCACCAATCCTTCTTTTCCCGGCAAAATTTCGACAAATGCACCGAAAGACAAAAGACGTTTAACTTCTCCTTCATAAATTTCTCCCGGAATAGGTACTTTTGTTATTGACTCAACTCTAAAAATCCCCTGATCCAGTTCTTCAGTTGTTGTTCCTGATACATAAACGGTTCCATCATCGTCAACGTCAATCTGTGCGCCTGTTTCTGCGATAATCTTTTTAATGGTTTTCCCTCCTGGACCAATTAGTTCTCCGATTTTTTCGGGGTTAATACGAATAACTTTTATCTTCGGAGCGTATTTCGAAACAGCCTGCCGAGGAACCGCTATCATTTTCTTCATCACCTCAAGAATCTCAAGGCGAGCCTTTTTAGCTTGTGTTAGAGCTTCCTTAAATATGGGGATCGTGAGATTAAGCGTCTTGACGTCAAGTTGAAGTGCCGTAATTCCGGATATTGTACCCGCAACTTTAAAATCCATATCACCATGACCGTCTTCCAACCCCACAATGTCGGTTAAAACACTAAATTTCCTTAGCCCGTCCGAAGCTTTATGCGAAGGCGGGGTCTCCTCTACAACAACACCCATTGCAATACCAGCAACGGGTGCTTTTAAAGGCACGCCCGCATCCATCAGTGATAGTGTGGAACCACAAACCGAAGCCATGCTGGTTGAACCGTTTGAAGACAAAATTTCAGTAACAACCTGAATTGTGTATGGAAAATCCCCATTCTCGGGAATTACGGGTAATAATGCTTTTTCAGCCAGTGCCCCATGACCGATCTCGCGTCTTCCAGGACCACTCATTTTCCCGGTCTCACCTGTTGAAAATGGAGGCATGGAGTAAAGATGAATGTAGCGTTTGGTCTCCTCTCCTGCGGCTGTTTCTATAAATTGCTCAAGACTAGGCGCGCCCAGTGTGGCAATAGAAAGCGCTTGAGTTTGGCCGCGATTAAAAATGGCCGAACCGTGGGTTCGCGGAAGCACTTCTATTTCGCAGGAAAGAGCCCTCACTTCATCAAGCTTCCTGCCATCCGGTCTTTTTCCCGACAAAATTAACTCCCTAACTTCTTTTTTGAAAAGATTCTCGAAAATTTTTGCCGCACTTACTCTCTCTTCTTCTTTCTCAAAAAGTGACACAATCGCATATTTTGCTTCATCGAACTGAGTGTAACCCGCCTCTTTTGTAGCCATTGAAGCTACAAGGTCCTTAATATGGGCTTTTGAAAGCTCTTTTACCTTCTTTTCCAAATTTTTATCGGAAACTTCCTTTTCTACTGCTTCCTTTTTGACACCAACCTCTTTAACCAAGTCATTTATAAGTTTTATAACTGCCTGTCCTTCCTTCTGTGCATACTCAATCCCTTCCAAAACCTTGTCTTCAGAAACTTGGTTGGCTCCGGCTTCGATCATGACTACGGCATCTTTTGTTGAAGTTACAACAAGGTCGAGTTCGGAATTTTCTAAATCTGCCTCGGTGGGGTTAGTAACAAGCTTGCCATCTTTTAATCCAACTTTAACTATTCCAACTGGACCCCCCCAAGGTACATCCGAAATTGCTATAGCCGCGCTGGCCGCAATGGCAGAAACTATATCCGGAGAGTTTTCCAGGTCAATGGATAAAACTGTGATCACAACTTGAACATCTTTGTTGTACTCTTTAGGAAAAAGCGGACGAATTGACCTATCAATAAGACGCCCCGAAAGAATCTCTTCATCCGTTGGTCTTCCTTCTCGTTTCACCCACCGACTTCCCTTGATTCTGCCTCCTGCATAAAGCCTTTCTCGATACTCAACAGTAAGAGGGAAATAGTCAAGGTTTACCTTTAGTGGGGCCGAAACAACCGTCACTAACGCAACCGTTTCTCCATATCTAGCCATCACGGCACCATTAGCTTGAGCCGCTATTGTCCCTGTGGTCAGTGTGAGAGTTCTTCCTCCTAACTCGATACTTTTCTCAATCTTTTTCATATACTTTTTCTACTTTCAGCTTAAAGTCCGATGTCTGAAGACGGAAATTAGATTACGAAGTTTGAGGTCTGAAATGTGAAGTCGGACTTCAATCTTCCTTTTCTAACTTCAAAATCGACCTTCAAAATTCAATCTTCGAACTTCTTATTTTTCATTTCTCCAATCCAATTTCTTTAACCAGTTTACCATACCTTTCTTCATCCCTTCCTTTTAAATAATTTAGTAGCCTTCTTCTTTTTGCAACCATGGATAATAACCCACGTCGAGAATGAACATCCTTTTTGTGATCTTTGAGGTGTGCCGCGAGTTTATCTATTTGTGCAGTCAGAAGCGCAATTTGAACTTCCGGAGATCCGGTATCGCCCTTTTCCCTCGCAAACTTCTTAATAATTTCTTCTTTTTCGTCCTTTGTTAATGCCATCTTTAATTGTAAAACTAAGTAATGGGTGGACAGCCTCGTCCTCCGAAGCTTTACCAACAAAGTTGGCAAGCTTTGCTTACGCGAAGGAGGATTACAAAACCTGGTCTTACACCTAAACACTATATTAGCACTTTTTTCCAAAAACAATAGTAGGAATTACTTAAACAAAATTGCTTTAAAACCCTTTACTGCTTCAACTTATTGAATCTCCCTTGTAGATTTTTGGGGCGGAAAGCCAATCGCTGGGAGTGTTTTCTTTTTTGGCCTCTGGTTCGACTTCTACAATTTTTTCATCTGGTTGGTCATGAACCTGAGTTTGACCACTTCCTGCCTGTTGCGTCGTCCGTTGTACGGGTTGATATGTTTGAGGCGGTGTCTGCATTCTATATTGCATTCCAGGAATAGCTCCGGGTGGAAAACTTTCCCTTTGGGGTATTGGTTGGGCAGAAGTTCTTCTTCCTCCTGCTCTCATAAGTTCAGCAACTACCGCAAAAGTTTCGGCAGTAACTGCTGTGTTCGTAAAATTACCGCTTGCGTCCTCGATGCCCATTAGTATGTTGGTAGCAGTGTCTTCATTAATGGAAATACCGATTTCTTTAATTAAACCGGCAACAACCTCGCTAACGGAGGAGGCGGGGCGCGAGAAAGATATATAACTTTTATGTGAGGATAATGAAATATCTCTCGTTCCTATGTGGACCAAATTTGCGCCCCCCAGTTCTTTTGATGAAATTACCGGAAAATGAGATTCATTTGTCCCCCCAACAAGAATAACCATGTCTACTGTGACGCCTGAGTAAGAAAGGTCGACTTGATCTTTAGAGGGGGGAGTTATTGATTGCTTTGGTATAACGCTCAATCTAAACTGTCCGTCTTCAATGTCGTAGCTTACTCTTTCTATATCATTTGCTTTATAGTCTACAAAGCGTATAACAAGATTTTTATTCCCCAATTCCTGAACAATTCTATTAACACCGATGAGTCTGTTAAACTCAACCGTCATTGGAGCAGGAGCATAAATTTGAACATCCTTTGTTTCCCTCAAGGAAAGATAAATTGAAAGACCCCCTGCTACCTGATCAAAATAGGGTTTTGTCGGAAGAAGGATCAAGATACTTTTAGACTGATCGATTATGTTTTTGAATGAATTCTCCATAATTTAAAAAATTCGAAATTCTAATATCTAAATCCGAAACAAATTCAAATATTAAAATTCAAAATCTAAAACTTAGTAATGAATAGTTTAAAATTTTGAACATTTGAATTTATAAATTGTTTAGAGTTTCGAATTTAGGATTTAGGATTTTTACTAACCGATAGTATAACATCTCCAATCTCGAAATCAAGTTGGGGCGTAAAAAGAATACCACATTCCTCACCTTGTTTTACCAAATCAACGCTATCCTTACCTTTCTTAATTGAAATAATTTTTATCTTCCCCATTTCCTTTTCATCTCTTACTAAAAGTAAACTATCGGTTTTTGATATCTTGCCAGTCATAATCCTACAACCCGCAACCAGTTTTTTCTCATATGGAAAACTCGCGATAACCTCAGCTTTACCCAAAGTTTCTAACTGATCCTTTTTAATTAGTTCATCCAGGCTTTCAAAAAGTTTATAAATAATACTAAAAGATTGGATATCAGTACCCTCTGTATCTGCTAGTTTTTTTACAGAATTAGAAATTTTTGATTCAAATGCGATAATTTTTGCATTAGAACTCTTTGCCAAGAAAACATCGCCCTCGCTAACGTCTCCCACTCCAGAAAAAATAACCGCAATCTCCTTGGGTAGATTGCCGCTAATTGCCTCCAGACCTCCCGCATTCTTGGCTTTCAGGACTATAGGAACTTGACCTTCCTCGACTTTAACTTTTGTAATCTTTTTGCCCTCTTCAACATTTGCCATTGTAGTTTTTTCGTCCAACTTCCAAATTCTACTCCCAACGTCGGGTGCTTCGCTGAAACCCAAAACAAGGGCGGGCTGTCCTGGACCGACGCTTTCGACAGACTTTTCATTTGAGTCAAAAATTCCGCGGACTTTATCTTTTTGGGTTCCTGCCGCAATTTCGTCGCCAACACTAAGAGTCCCTTCCCTGACAACAATCGATGCTGTTGTGCCCCTATTGTCTTTACCGGTTTCAATAACTACTGCTTCAAGTATTCCTTCCGGGTCTCCTTTTATCCCATGCACCTCTGAAACCAGACTAATCGTTTCCAGAAGTTCTTCAACCCCCAGGCCTTCCCTTGCTGATACCGAAACCAGAGGAACATCTCCCCCCCTACCTTCAAATTTAACCCCCTGGTCTTCAAGTTGAGTACGCACTGCCTCAGTCGACGCGGAAGGTAGATCAACCTTTGTTGCAGCAACGACGTATGGTATATCGGCAGCCAATATATAGGTAAGCGCCTCTTTTGTTTGGGGTTTAACACCATCATCCGCAGCTACCACTAAAACTGCTATATCGGCCACTTTCGCTCCTCTTGAGCGAATTTTTGCAAAAGCTGCGTGACCCGGAGTATCAATAAAGGTTATTTTTTTACCCTCTTTTGTCGTTACAACCGAGGCGCCAATTTTTTGCGTTATTCCACCGGCTTCTTTTTGAGCAATATTTGTCTGACGAATATAGTCAAGAAGTGTTGTTTTGCCATGGTCAACATGGCCCAGAACAACAACGATTGGTGGCCTTGTTTGACTTTTTGCATCTGCCGAAACTTTCTTATCCATATTAATCACCCTTAACTATCGAAGCCGGAAGTCGGAAATAAGAAGTCTGATTACGAGGATTGAATGTTGAGAAAAGAACTCAATTTTCCAATTTCCATTTTCATTTTTCGTCTTCAGTCTTCGAATTTCCTTCTTTTGACTTCTCGTTGACTTTTAACTTTTTACCCTTATTCTTTTTTGTTAAATCTCCTTTTGCTAGAGTTGCTTCTTTCTTCTCAACATCCTCAGCGACCTCTGTGATTACCTTTTTCTCAACCGGCGTCCCTTTTATCTCTATTTTCCAATTAGTCAATTTTGAGGCGAGGCGGGCATTTTGGCCGTCACGACCAATCGCCAAAGATAATTGATCCTCAGGTGCTTTCACTGTTGCCGTTTTTGTTTTTTCGTCAAGTTTTACACTAAGCCCTTCAGCCGGAGCAAGAGCAGCTTTTATCAAATCTCCCGTGTCATCCGTATACTGAATAATATCAACTCGTTCTCCCCCCAACTCATTTGTAACGGCTTGAACCCTCACTCCCTTTTGCCCTACACAGCTTCCCACAGGATCAACCCCTGATTGATTAGAAAAAACCGCCATTTTTGTCCTAACTCCAGCTTCTCTTGCAATTAACTTTACCTCAACACTCTTAGAAGACATTTCTGGCACCTCTCTTTCAAAAAGCTTTTTTACAAAATCAGGAGAAGCTCGGGAAAGAAAAATTTGTTTACCTTTAAGAGTTTCCCTAATCTCTTTCAGAAGAAAACTCAAGCGCTGACTTAGATTTAAACGCTCAGTCGGAACTCGCTCATCCTTAGGCATGATGCCTTCGGTCCTGCCCAAATCCACCCTCACGTCTGGTCCGTCAAATCTTAAAATCATGCCCGAAATTAAACTTCCGACGCGTCCCTCAAACTCACCCATTATTGCGCCTTTTTCGGCCTCTCGAATCTTTTGATGGATAACCTGCTTTGCAGTCTGAGCCGCAATTCGGCCGAATCCAGGAGGCGTAACATCTTTCCTCTTTTCCGGTGCATTAAGTGGCCAGGCAATTATTCTCGCCTCCCCGCTTACGGGGTCAATTTCTGCATCATATTCAAATTCCTCGATTTCTTCGCCCCTTTCCCTTGCATCCCTTCTATACGCAGCAACATAAGCCTCTTTTATTGTTTCCAAAATAACGTCAGCCTCCAAGCCGCGTTCGGCGGCTATTGCCCGCAGTGCTTGTGCAAATTCTGTTCTTGGTGTCTGCATATCACTGAAATCACGGAAAAAACTGATGGCGCAGAATAAATTTCTCTGTGCTTTCTTATTATTTAGTGCCTTCTGCGATCTAAAAAAAATGGCGGGCAAAAATCCCACCATCCCCAAATTCCAAATCTGATGCAATTTTACCCCGAAAGCAACTCTTAGTCAATCAGAATCCTTCTCCCTGAAGATTTTCGATAAGGTCTTTTTGTTCTCTCGTTAATCTCTCGGGAACGGCAATCGTTAGACGAACGTATTCATCACCCCGTCTCGCCTCGCGGTGAAGCGGGCCGCGACCGTGTAAAATTGGGGCACCTTTTCCTCGAAGGCGCATCGTGGTGCCTGACTGTATTCCCGGTCGAATACGAACCTTTGTTTCACCGTCAACCGTTGGCACTTTGATTTCTCCACCGAGTACTGCTAAAGAAAAGGGTATTGAAACGCGAACGTAAATGTCGGCCCCATCCCGTTCAAAAATTTCGTGCGGTCTTATGTTTATCGAAAGTATAAAATCATCAAACTTAATTCGGGATCCCTCGTCAACCCCGGGGGGGATTTTTATTTTCCGTTTTTTTCCTTCAATCGAAACTTCTTTTTCAACTCCTTTAATTGCTTCCATAAAATCAATAGCTATGGAATATCGGGGAACTTGTCGCTGGCGGGCGCCGAATGGTGTCCCGCCACCAAAAAACGATTCAAAAATATCAAAAGGGTCACCAAAGTCAAAACCGGCAAAAGGAGAGCCGTCGCCACCGGTTGATGTATAAGTATAAGTAAACGGACCCCAACGGCCTGACTGTGCCTGACCAAACGGTCCACCCCCCGGGAAGCCTTGTGCTCCACGGAAACCACCCCCAGGAGAAAAAGCTTCGTGTCCAAACTGATCATAGGCGGCACGCTTTTGTGAATCCGACAGAACCTGATAGGCTTCATTTATTTCTTTGAAGCGCTTTTCGGCGGCTTCCTTATCATCTTTATGCCTATCAGGATGCCACTCCAATGCCTGCTTCCGATAGGCCTTTTTAAGCTCATCCGCAGAAGCGCCTTTTGTGACACCTAAAATATCGTAGTAATCGCTCTTAGCAGCCATATTCTTTAAGTGCTAATTATATAAATGTCGCCGTCAATTGTGAAGCATTAATTTAAAACGAAGCAAAAAATCACTTGTGTCTAAAGTCTGCGAATATGCGCCACTTAATGGGTGTTCGTCGATTTATAAAAAATAGCATAAAATGATACAATGAGCATATGGGTGAACAAACGGGAGTGGTAGAAATAACCCCACCGGTAACAATAGATACTAACCAAACTCCAACCAATACGAGTAAAGAATCGCCTTTAGTTGGAATCACTAGCAAAGAGTACTTGTTAAGAATTTTGGAACAAAAAAAACAGAAGGAGCTACTACCATTGGAACTATATCCAATTAATCCTACCGGTGAAACCATGGCAATTGCAGGAAAATATGCTGGAGCTATTGAAGATAAAATTAAGGCTATCAAGGAAGAACTTGAAATATTAGGCAAAAATATTGATAAAATTCCTCCTGATGTATTAGATTTGTTGATATCTGATATAAATACACCGGTTGATGAGCTTGAAGATGGAGATGTATCCCAGATTCTAGATGTAATCAAGCAATATGGCAAACTATGGACTTTTGAGGTTGACGAAGAAGGAGACAATAGGAGCTATCGAGTTAAAGGGGTAATGCGTTGGCCAAATTATAAGCATACTGAACACTATGGATCTATCCCGAAACTTATATTGGAGAACGCAAGATCAAAACCCGAATGGACAATGTCTAACGAAAAACTAGATTCACCATGGAAAACGCCAGTATATATACCCGTCGCCACTCGTATAGTTAAAATATAAAAAATTACACTTTAGAATTACTCCCAAACGAGTATGAAGATAGGGGCGGTTGTAGTAAAAGTTTACCTTGTGATTGCTTAGCCCAATGATTCTCCGGAAGCACCAGCTCCTTCCGGCTGTCTTGCTTGTTTTTCTTCGCTAGTTTGTAAACCATTGACACGAACGACAACTCCTCCTGCTTCGCCCATGCGCCGTCTAAAATCACCAAAGCCAACTTTCCTTACTACCTCGTCATCGGTAGCAAAATATGGAGGTAGTGCTCCCTCCTTCTCTTCCCTTGTATGTCTCGCACCATGTTTGCCATATCTGTTTATAATCTCGACTTCATCTGATACTTGGAGTGGGTTGAATTCTTCTCCCATTGTGGACAGTTTTTGAGCAAGACTTTTCATCGCATCCAAATATTTACCAAATTGGGAAGGAATATCCCCCCAATTATCAAGTCTATTCTTACCGGGTTCGCGAAGGTAATATTCTTCCAAAAAGGTATCTGGTTCCATTTCTTTTTCTATTTCAAAAGGATTACTTTCCCTTTTCACTTTAATTTTTGAATCTCTATAGAGTTCACCTCTCCAATCATCTATGCGCCTAGATACAAGTACCTTCTCCCCCCTTCTTTTAATCGAATAAATTTCTTGAGGCATCCAGTTTCTTTTGTCCCTTCCGGTCTTTTTAACCCTCCATTCTCCGTCAGTTTTAGATTCAAACGCTTTTTTTAAAGCTGCCAAAAGACCCCAATCTGTTTCAGGAATCATGATAAAATCATCACTTTGACTCGAAACAGGTTTTCTCCCAATACTATCCCAGACTTTTCTTGCATCAAATATTCCTACGTCTCCAAAAAATGTTTCGAATAAATCCTCATAAGAAGTCCATCTTGGTCTGACACTAACCACCCCACCTCTAGATCTACCTTCAGTACTTTGTGTCGGTTCTGGACCACCCTCGTCATATTTTTTTCTTTTTTCGGAATCGGATAAGACACCGAAAGCTTCATTTACTGCATACATCTCTTCCTTCCTTTTTTCCTTCTCCCTTTCGGGTAGATCTCTATTTTTGTCTGGGTGGTACTGCAAAGCTTTTTTCCTGTAAGCTTTTTTAATCTCGCCGGCTGAGGCTCCCTTTAAAACCCCCAAAATATCGTAATAATCGCTCTTAGCAGCCATATTCTTTAAGTGCTAATTATAAAAGGATTAACCGACTTTGTGAAGCCGCAGTTAAAAGTACAATTTTTCGTTCTTGACAGGAAATCTAAGCTATACTAAATTTAGGTATTATATAAGTAAATCATAAGTATAATGTCCGTAAGTCTTACTCCCAAACAAAAGGCGGTTCTGGATTATATTAGCAAATTTTATGAAGAAAAAGGCTATTCCCCAACCCTTTCCGAAATTGCAAAAAAATTCAAAAAAACCGTTCCCACTATACATCAATATATAGAAAGTCTTATCAAAAACGAATTTCTTCATAAAACCGAAGGTTCGGTCAGAAACGTCATTCCCGTATCTTTAAAGCCGGGAGCAAGTACGGTCATTCAAAGAAAAATCAATATTGGGATAATCGGTTATGGCATGGTTGGTCAAGCAGTAGCATACGGCTTCTCTAACGCCAATGTTTTAATTTATGATAAATATAAAGATTCCGACTCTCTTGACCAGGTTGTAAAAAACTCCGACTACCTATTCATTTGCCTCCCAACCCCCATAAAGGCAGACACAACAGGAATAGACTTATCAATAATTGATGGAAACATAAAAGAAGCTATTAAATTTACAAATGGAACCGACAAAATAGTCATCATTAAGTCGACCGTGATTCCGGGAACAACGCGGGGTTACATCAATAAATATCCCAAAACGCTTTTTTGCTTTAATCCTGAATTTCTGACCGAGAGAGCGTTTTTACAGGATTTTGTAAATACAGACAGAATTATTATTGGGGCAGACAATTCCTTGGTTTTCAGAAAAGTTTCCTCAATTTATCAGTCGATAATGCCAAACACTCCCATTTTCCAAACAGATCCGACGAGTGCGGAAATGGTCAAATACATGGCAAATTGTCTTTTGGCAACTAAAGTTATTTTTGCCAACGAAATGTATGACATCTGCGAGAAGTTAAATATTAACTACGATGAAATTAAAAAAATGGTCGTTGCGGACAAAAGAATTGGGGGGTCACACTTGGACATTACAACTTCGAGAGGTTTTGGAGGTAAATGCTTTCCAAAAGACCTTTTAGCGCTAACGGGTTTGGCCAAAAAACTAAAGGTCGATACAACAATTCTTGATGCTGTCTGGAAAAAGAATCTAAAAGTCAGGAAAGTTCACGACTGGGAAGAAATTCCTTTTGCCGTCACTCCCTCCTTCGGCCATAAAAGCTGAACCGATTTTTTAACTATTCGAAGTTTTCCAAAAGAATCCAGAAAACTAATGATTGGTTTCAAAACCAAGAAAGGATTCTTGAAACTTCATACTAGCGAGAATACCTGGGGGGTCCAAAACTCTCGTCCCGCACCGAAAGCTGAAGCTTTCTGGTGCTGGGATTCAAATTCGAGAGGTACCAGCCACATACCACATGGTACTATGGTCAATTCATATCACTCGGAAGGAGTGAGCATTTTAAAGAAGTTGGACAAAAAATTTAATTTGTATTTATATCAAAATAATTCATTACGAATCTGTGCATTTTAATTATGGCCTCTTCGACCTCCCCTAAAATTTGATTTGCAATTTCCAGTGTTTCGTGATCATACGGGGCACGAAAAAGTTGTGCTTCATACCCAAACTCTTCATATCGAAGCTCACCATATTCGAGGATATCTAAAATTCATTTATCATTTTCAAATTGCTCACTATTTTTCTGAATAAGTTCAAAAGTTAAAGGATTAATTGACGCATATACTTTTATAAAAATTCGCGATATTTCATCATCTAAAATTCTGGTTTCAAAAGTCATATACGCTTCGGAATAAGGTCCTTCATCGTTCCACATTTTCCGCCCTTCTTTTTCAGTCAAAATTAAATTCCGTTTTCTTCTAAGTTTAACCTGCCAAATTTTCCTCTTTGAAGTCATTCTGTTTGATATTTTAGCAGTTATTCAAGGTAGACTGAATCGGTTTTTTCATTAAGGTTTTCGATTTCGAATTACCGGTAAAGTTAATAATTATTTTTCCATGTATTAATCCATAGAAATAGTTAGGGTAGGAGAAACGCTAACCTGGTCTTTAGAAGAAGTTAAGCTTATCTGCCCGTTTTTGTATGCATAATATCCGATCCCTGTGAAGGCTATTATTACAACAATAATTAGGAGGAAAAGGTGAACGTTTCCTTTTGAATTGTTATTCATATTTTTATTCAACGAAAATATTATCACTGATTTTAATCCATTCGGAAGAATTCTTATCACCACCCTTTCCATAAGTAGTTACTGTGTACTTTTGATCGCCATATTTTTCTTCTAGACTATTCCACTCGGTTGACTTAAAGGGAATATTTTCAAAAGATTCCATTAAAGTAAATTGATCATCCTGTTTCTTATGAATAGCCGCATGTAATACATGCCCGTCTTCGAAACTAACTAAAAAAGTGTTATTCCCCATAAATTGAAAATAATCTACAAACCAACCAGCTCCACCCAATACAGGTTTAAAAGGAATATTCTTCTGTAAATTATCCCACCGTCCTAAAAACTGACTAATAGTATCCTTTTCGACATCGTTTGTGTCTAAAAACTTAAAAGTGGAAATAATTTGGTCGAAGAGTTTTTGACCTTTTTCAATTTGTTCCTCGGTTTTAACATTTGTAGTGAGCTCAATCGTATAGATTTGCTTTTGATCTTTAGAAAAGAAGTAGACAGAGTTTACGTTTTCTGAACCTGCTCGGGGAAGATATTGCATTGCTTCTTGTCCATCTATAATACGTTCCACTCCAGGGTAGGGCATATTCGTATATTCCTGTAAGCTCGAATAAGGTTTCTCCGTGCCATTATTGTAGTTACCCCTATTGGTGAAAATGAATGTAAATATACCACTCTCATTCTCTATTTCTAAATAAGAACCGCTTCCAGTGAGTTGAATCGGTTTCTCTTTCCACGTTGGCGGATATTGAAACGAGATTTCTTGTCGGCTATACAATTTCCAATCTTTGGTCGGATTAGAAGTTGGAGTAAGAGAAGTTTCTTCTGGAGCAGTTTTTACCAGCCCCTTCTGCCAGGAGAAGTAGAGGAGTCCACCAAGTCCGATCAAGACTATTACAACAGCAAGAAAAAGATGTGCAAAGCCACGTTTGTGTAGATTGATAGTTGTGTAGTTTTTTTGAGAATGATGTGTCATGTTTTTAAAAATAAATAACTTCGTCTAAGGCTGTAAAATTTTGAAGTTTCAAAAGATATGGATATAATCTTAGATGTCCGTAACTACCCTTAGCTTCAAAAAGTCCACACACCCCTAGTTTTCTCACTGCCTTTTTGTCCACAATAATTGTCAGAATGTTTTTATTCGTTTCATTTTCAACCCAAATTAAAGGTTTATCTACTAATTTCTTATTCTCCTCATCGAATGATTTAACAAGAGCACTAGTTTCTAAAGCATCATAAAAATATCCCTCGGTGCAAATTCTTTTACTTGAATACTGTTTAGGATCATTGAGTAAGTTTTGCAGGGGTACATTAACTTTATCATTATCCAAAAATCTGAATGTGGAGAGGATTTGGTCGAAAGTTTCTGGAAAGGTAAGTTCGTTTCCTAATACTATTTCATAGCTATAATTGTTATTGTAAACTCTTACCATTTGAAAGTCGGGGCAACAACCAGTTTCATTGCTTGGATTGGCATATTTCAGAAAGTATCTGTTTCCTTCCTGTCCATCAATAAATACTGGTTCGTATTTAATCTCCCAGTCCTTGCCAAATTCCTTCTTAACACTATCAAGTGTGCTTAAGTTTCCCGTATAGACATTGATTTCTAATGAGGCATACCATTCGAGCGGGTAACATGTTGCCATATCTGCTATCTCAGGAACTAAAACAAATTTTTCTTCGCCGTTAAAGTCGTTGGGATTTTCTCCACAATTATTTTGTTTAATTGTTTCATCATCATGGTATTTTACAAAGTATCCGAATTTTTCGTTTCTATAACTTTTCCAATTTACAGTCGGATCTGGCGTGGGTAAAACTATAGTTTGTTTTTGAGAAGGAGTAAATCTTATCTGCCCGTTTTTGTATGCGTAATATCCAATTCCTCCTACAACCGCTAAAGCCAGAATAATTATTACAAAAAGATGCACGAAACCTTTTGAACTCTTATTCACACTTTCAGAATACAGCTTATGAGATTCTCTGGCAATATTTCGGCGCTCTTGTACTGATGATTCGAATCATCAGTACAGTTAATAGTTTTGTTTCTACGTATTAATACATGGAAACAAATGAGTTTTTCAATTATGAAGCCAGAAAACTAAGGATTGGTTTCAAAACCAAGAAAGGATTCTTGAAACTTCATACTAGCGAGAATGCACGGGGGGTCCAATACTCTCGTCACGCACCGAAAGCTGAAGCTTTCTGGTGCTGGGATTCAAATCCGAAATCAAAGACAAGACAGACTTGTAGAAACCACGTCTGACATGGTGTAAATTTATCACTTTGCAAACTACCTTAATTATTTAAATATCTTTTATATGTTTCACAAATTTGAAGCCTGTTTTTTGAATAAAACCTTCATCAGCTGTAACTAAAATTGTTTTATTTTCTTTGGCGATTACTGCATAAAGCATATCGTAAACTGATGTGCTGTATTTTTTAGCCAACCTTGAGATTTTAAGAATATTTTTTTCATCAACACCCCCAGTGTTTAAACTTGCTTTGTAAACGAAGCTAAGTCCTTTACTTACTTCATCAATGGTAAGTTGAGACTTTGTAACCAGTGTATTTGCAACTTCAATAAAAAGTAATTCCGGTACTAACACTGTCTCTTTCCCTTCGATATGATCTTTATATATCAAGAGAGCTTTGTCGGAGTATTCTTCTTTTTCTAGAATCCATTTAAGTGCGACAGATGCATCAATTACAATCATTGTTCATAACGCATTTCTATAAGCTTTTCACTAAGTCTTAAGTCGGGATATTTTCTAGACATTTTCTTGGCAAATTTATTCATTTCAGCAATTAACTTACTTACGTCTTTCTTTGAACTTGTTTTTTTCTTTACAATCCTCTCGCGTATTAATTGAGCTACGCTTTTTCTTTTTTTCGCAGCTTCCATCTTTAATTCCATATACATATCTTCAGGAAGTCTAATATTTGTAGTAACCCAGTTCATATTAATACAATAATATAATTGTATTATTGGTTGTCAACATCTAAAAATTTGAAAGCTATAGCCCTGAGCCAAATCGAAAGGTTATAACCCTGAGCCTAGTCGAAGGGTGGAGAAGATTTGATCAATTGTTCACTTGTCTTTTTTTTGAATTGAAGCTTCTGGAATTGCAATCGTATACTTGTCAACTTGGTTTTCAGTTAATGTGCCTTCAATTGGGGTAGTTGTTCCATTCATGGGTCCGTATGCTATGTTTCATCAAGGTGATATTTTCCAGACTGTTTACTTATCACCTGCAACCCATAGATACCATTTTGAGGATTGTTCTGGCCGAAATAATTAAAGCTAGGTGAAGGTGGATTTTGTCCAGTATCATCGGCAATTCCACCCTCAATACCATATGAAGCATCGGGTATGTTATTTACATAACTATTCCCCGCCTGAAGATAGCCTGTTTGTTGTCCGGACGGACTGGTAACTAAAAACTCAACATTTGTAGTGCTTAATATCGCCCAGGAACAATTACAGAATTTAGAGGGTTCTGATATGGTAGGCGAAGCTGTTTTAGTTGGAGTAGGAAACGGTTGAGCTTGTTGAGGAGTTAATCTTATCTGCCCGTTTTTGTATGCGTAATATCCAATTCCTCCCACAACTGCTAAAGCCAGAATAATTATTACAAAAAGATGCGCAATTCCCTTTGAATTCCTGTCCATAACTTTATAATTACCTCACCCTTACAACAACGGTTTTTGCTGCCAAATCACCAAACCTTTGCCTTTTTTTAGTAAAAGTAATTGCCAAAATTCCTACTATATAAAGACTTGGCAAGGCATCAATAATTCTTAAAAGATTTCTTATTATTGCTGCTTTAAACGAACATTTGCTCCCGTCAACCATCAAAACCTTTATTCCAAAAAGTTTTTTGCCTAAACTTTGACCATATATCCCTTCTGTCAATATCATATAAATTAAATATAAAGGCGTTGCGATTAGTGTTATTTGTCTTTCGGCACCCTCGCCAGTGCCAACAAACATCATGATTGGTATGACAGGAAGAAAGATATCTATTAAACAGGCTAAGGCTCGCCTATGACTATGCTCGTATTTCATGAATCACTGCCTAAATCTTAGCATATATTAGCCACCTTCAACGTAAAGCCTTTTTTTGTTAATAAGGTTTTTCAAAAGAAGTCAGAAAACTATTTAAATCCGAAAGATGTTAAGTCGTATCGTTTGCTGAAGTGGAATATACATCCTTGGACGCTTTTTCATGCTACTATTTATTAAATGAATATAAATAAAATTATCTTTTTATTGCTGATACCAGCTACACTTTCGGTACTTTTGTTAATCTACCTATATCGAATTGAACTATTACTTATTTTTTCTGGAGAAAAACTTTCAGCCAGGTCATGTACTTGTTGCTGCCCTGGAACAGTAAGCGAAAGTTGTTTGTATTTCTTTAAGGGAGATAGATTTGCGAAAGTTGCAAATAGTAACAATAGAAGTGGTATAAACTGCAGCTTGTTCGGCTGCTCACCTGAAATTGAATATCGCTACTGTGACTTAGATTTCTTTGGGGATAATAAATAGAAAAAAATTATTCAACTACTTCGCCTTCTTCAACCCCTTCGGCAGGCTCAGGACCTTTGGCTTTCTTGTTCTTTTCCCCATTGTCCTTCTCTTTTTCAGATTTTGACTCATCACTTTTTTCCTCTTTTCCTGATTCCTGTGCGCCTTGCGCACCACCATACATTGCCTGGCCGATCTGGCTTAGTGTATCCGACAATTCCTTTGTTGCTGACTCAATCTCCTCTTTGCCCGCATCTTCTTTTGCTAAAACATCTTTAACACTCTTTATTTTCTCTTCCACTTTAGTCTTCACATCAGCAGGTGCTTTATCTCCTGCATCTTTGAGGGCTTTTTCAGCGGCTGCAACCATGGAATCTGCCTGATTTCTGGCTTGGATTTTCTCTGCTCTCTTCGTGTCTTCTTCTTTATGATGCTCTGCTTCTTCCTGCATCCTTTTAACTTCATCGTCACTTAACCCAACAGCACCGGTAATTTTTATGTTTTGAGATTTTCCCGTTGCCTTATCCTTGGCGGTAACGGTTAAGATTCCACTTGCATCCATGTCGAAAGTAACTTCAATCTGCGGAACTCCGCGTGGTGACGGGGGAATACCATCAAGAACAAATCTACCTAAGGATTTATTGTCTGCGCTCATCGGACGCTCACCCTGGGTAACGTTAATCTCAACTTGGGTTTGGTTATCGGCGGCTGTTGAGAAAATCTCGGTTTTACTGGTCGGGATTGTAGTATTTCTGGGAATCATAGGTGTTGCAACTCCGCCCAGAGTCTCAATTGCCAAAGTCAGGGGGGTCACGTCCAAAAGAAGTATGTCTTTAACCTCACCACCCAAGACTCCGGCTTGAATTGCCGCGCCGACAGCTACCACTTCATCAGGATTTACACTTTTATTCGGTTCTTTCCCGAAGTAATTTTTGACCGTTTCATAGACTTTTGGCATACGAGTCATTCCCCCAACCAAAATAACTTCGTCAACGTCGTGGGGGTCAAGCTTTGCATCCTTAAGACAAGCGCCAACCGGTTTCATGGTTTTTTCGATTAAATCGGCAACCAGACTTTCTAGCTTCGCCCGTGTTAACTTCACCGTAAGATGCATCGGTTGACCATCCTTTTGGGTAATATAAGGTTGGTTTATTTCGACCTCAGCTGCGGCAGATAGTTCAATTTTTGCCTTTTCGGCGGCGTCTCGAACCCGCTGTAGTGCCTGTTTATCGGCCCGAAGATCGACAGCGTTATCTTTTTTAAATTCATCGCAGATAAAGTCGACTATTTTCTCGTCAAAATCGTCTCCTCCCAAATGGGTATCTCCGTTCGTTGCTTTTACTTCAAATACTCCGTCTCCGAGCTCAAGAATTGAAATATCAAAAGTACCTCCACCCAAATCATAAACAGCAATTTTTTCAGCTTTTTTCTTGTCCAGACCGTAGGCTAAGGCTGCGGCTGTGGGTTCATTTATAATTCTCTCGACTTTAAATCCGGCAATTTCTCCTGCTTGCTTAGTTGCCTGTCTTTGTGCGTCGTCAAAATAGGCGGGAACAGTGATAACAGCCGATTCTACTTTCTCCCCAAGATAAGCTTCAGCGTCTTTTTTAAGCTTCATCAAAACTCGAGCCGAGATCTCCTGGGGGGTGTAATTTTTACCTTCAACTTCTACCTCTGCCATCTTATCCTTACCGGAAACAACTTCGTAGGGAACCATCTTTTTAGTTCTTTCGGTTTCGGGGTCGGTGGTGCGTCTACCCATCAAACGCTTGATGGAATAGATCGTGTTTTTGGGATTAAGAATTACTTGACGCTTGGCAACGTCTCCCACTAAATTTTTAACAGGTTCAACTACCGAAGGCGTTAAATTTCGGCCAGTATCTGCCGCCGGAATCACCTTGGGGTGACCCCCCTCCATTACAGCAACTACTGAATTTGTTGTTCCTAAATCAATTCCAACGATTTTGCTCATGTATTTACTTTCTTTGCCGAACTTTCTTATTTAAAAGAAAGTTCGAATAAGGTTACATATATTCTCCCCTTGCCATCTCTTTCTCTAATTCTTCCTTCTTGTTAACTCTCTCTCCGTATACCTTTACTTTAGCAAACCTTATAATTTTCCCTCCTGCCTGCGCAGCCATGTCCTCAAACTTCCATCCCGCCAAAACCAATTCTGCGACGTAACCCCTTTTACCACCCGAAACGACTTCAATGGCCTCGTGTATATTCGCATCAAATGCTTCCCCAACTTTCGGCCTAATTTCCTCAATTCCTTCTTCGGCAAAAACTTTTTTAAATTCTCCGATGGCAATTGCCAAACCCTGATCGCTTAAATGTGCCTGTGCCGCTTCAAATGCGTCTAAAATAGGCAACAGCTTAATTATTACCCGTTCGCTACTGAATTTTATCCAAATTTCGCGCTCTTCTTCAACCCTCTTTCTCAAGTTATCATAATCCGCAAGTGCTCTGGCAAGCTGATTTCTTAAAACCTCTGATTCCACAGACTTCTTGTCGGATATCACCGATTTAGATCTAATCCGCGCAGTCTCTCTAGAATCCGTGGTTCTTTTCATCGTCCATAAACCTCCTCGATCACATCCCTAAAATAGCGTACGACAGGTATTACTCTTGAGTAGGGAAGACGGGCCGGACCAATGATTCCAAGGGCACCATGTTTACCTTGAGCACTAAAATGAGTTGCAACAACACCAATAGGAGAAAAACCGGGCCAACCCAATTCTTCTCCAAAGATAACCTCAATTGGTGTTGCCCCCGTCATTCTCCTGAAAAAAAGCTCATGCATTCTCTGAACTTCTTCCAGGAATGAAAAAAGCTGTGCCGTCGCCTCAAAATCCGCAAATTCAGGATTTTCGAAAACGTAAGAATAGCCTGAGTGCCAGAGCTTATCTTCTTCATCCAATGCAGCAACTGCAAGGCTCTTCGTTACTTGGGCCAAAGCGTGAGTTGCTTCGTCAAGAAACGAGTCGAGATTATTCTTTGCCCCGGAAACATCTTCTTTGACCTTGACTTCCTCGGCGACACTCATATGACGCTCTTCCATGAGTTGGTCAATATAAAATTTCATAGCTTTCGGACTGGGTATGCGGCCGGCAGAGGTATGGGGTTGTCTCAAATATCCCATTTTTGTCAAATCCATCATTTCGTTTCTAATTGTCGCAGGAGAAACGCCAAGATTATACTTTTTATCTAAAGATTCTGAGCCCACCGGCTCCGCTGTCAGGATATATTCGTCAATTAGACTTTTTAAAACCTGAGTTTGTCTGGCTGTGAGTGCATCGGACATAGTTAGCTTCGCCAACAGAGCAAAGAACAAAGCGCATAGTGCAAAGTGCTTTTGCTACTTTGTCCTATGTTCTATGTACTATGAACTGCTAATTAGCAGAAGATTACCACGAGTGCTAAAAGAAGTCAAGTACCTCAAGGGGTAGTATCTCCCGGAGTTGGAGCAATAGGTTCTGTTTCCTTTTTTGGAATTGGCGTTACTTTTCTTCTTATAAATATTCTTTTCAAAAGACCCAGGAAAGTCCAAATTTCGTTGGAACCGAAGGCAAGACTTAATCCCAAATAGATAACTGTTCCTGAACCTAGAACAAAAAAAGTCAAGATTATAAGATTAACGGTATAACGAGTATCGAGAACAAAGCTCTCAAAAGGCAAGTTCTGAATGATTTCCAGTTTTCCAAGAAAAGAAAGCTGTTTTACCCAAACGCTTCTGTCAAAAAACTTTAATATAAAGTACATAAATCCCCCCGAGATAAACGCAGCAAAAAATGCCTTAATGAAAGGAAGAAAAAGTTTTAATGAAAAGCTATCTATTTTTTTATTTATAAAATAAAAAAGGGTTACTGCCTGAAAAGAGGAACCTATCGTGAAAGCTAACGCCAACCCCCAAATATCGGTCTTGATAACTCTTATCAGAAGATAGTCTGCAACAAGTGTAATAAAAATAGACGTAACTGAAATTATAACGGGTGTCTTTGTATCGTGTAACGCATAAAAACCACGTGCCAAAATAGCCGCCCCTGCTTGAAAAATTATTCCTAAAGCAAAAGCGGAAACAACGTATCCCGTTTGTAAGGTTGCCTCCCAACCGAAAATACCGGTTCCGTAAATAAGTCTTATTATGGGAACTCTCAAGACAATAAGAGCCGCTGACACGGGTAAAATAAGAAATGCCATTTGATAAAGAGCGTCAAGAATAGTCTTTCTAAATTCCAAAAGATTCTCGGTTTGTCGGGTGAGTGTGGGAAGGGCAGCTTTGGCGATTGATGTTCCAAAAAGTCCAACTGGAAGAAGTTGTAAAGTATTACCAAATGTATAGTAAGTATAGGAAGGAATGGAAATCAAAGACGCAAAAAAAAGTTCGGCGCTCTTTGATAGCTGCAAAAACGAAGTCTCAACAAGTCTTGGGAGCGCAAGTTTTCCGATTCTCTTTACCTCGTCAGTAATCTTAATTTTTGATTTAAATCGAAAGCCCAGCTTCATTGCAAAAGGAAGCTGAATTAGAAAATGTGATGATGCGCCGATCACTACCCCCACAACCGGTGCAAAAAGTCCCAATTTTGATGAAAGCAATAAAGTTCCGAGGATTATCCCTAAATTGTAAAAAAGAGGGGCTAAGGCAGGAATAAAAAAGCGTCTGAGAGACTCCAAAACCGCGGTTAAAACGTAACTTACGACAAAAAATCCTTGAGCCGCAAAAAGAATTCTGGCCAAATCCGCAACTTTTTGTTGATCTGCGCTGGCAAATCCAGGTGCTAAAATTGCGTAAAATTTATCTGCTCCTAATCCCAAAGAAAGAGAAAGAATTAGAAATATTATCATTCCCAAATTAACAACCGTGCTTGCAATATCCCAGGCCTTTTTTTCCCCTTTTACCAAACTCCTAGTAAAAACAGGTATAAAAGCCGAAGAAAAAGTGCCGAAAACTAAAATCTCAAAGATTAAATCAGGAAGTCTAAATGCTGCAAAAAATAAAGATAGTTCACTGGCTGTAAAGAAATGTGCCAAAACTCTTTGGCGTACCAGGCCCAAAACACGCGAGGCGATTATCATAACCATGATGATGCTGGCTGCCGATAAAACGCTGTCTTGGGGATCCGTTAATAATTTTTTGCCTCTGTCGATAATTTTATTCATCACGTTGCTATTCTGAGCTTGATAGATTATACTCACAAAATGGTTAATAGTTAATTAGTTACTTCGTTACTTAGAAAATAAAAACTTCCAAAAATGCGAAGTAACCAAGTAACAAACTAACCAAGTAACTATTAATGCCTGTAACCAGAACAGCCAAAAGAGCACTACGAGCTTCTTTCAGGAAACAAGCTGTAAATAAAAAAACTTTAGCGCAGCTTGAAATTGCAGTGCGTCTTAGCAAAAAGAAAGCGACGAGGGAAAACGTCAAGAAAGCAATTTCCCTGGCTGATCGTGCAGCCAAAAAGAGATTTATCCACAAAAATAAAGCGGCAAGAATAAAAAGTCGTCTGTCCAGCCTTCTGCCCAAACAAAAACCCTCTACTTCAAATACTTCCAAAGCAAAAGCTAAAAAATAGTCTTCAAGCAAACTTCCAGTTGTGGTATATTGAACTAACGCGACCCTAATATACGAATTGCATCCGAATAACCCGTATTGTTCAAAAGATTTTATTCGGATAATTCGGGTATTAATTTGGATCATTTGGGTCGAGTTTAAGCGAAGCATATGTCTGCCCAAAAAGAAGAACAGATAAATTTACTGCCGCAAAAAGGCTTTGAGACAACAACCACGGGAAGAGTCCTGGCATGGATCCTTTCGACGTTCAGGGTAATTGTAATAGTCACAGAAATTATTGTAATGATTGCATTTCTGTCGCGTTTCTGGTTGGACGCCCAAAATTCAGACCTTGATGACGAACTAGAACAAAAACAAGCTCTCCTTAGCGCGTCGTTGAGTTTTGAAAATGAATTCAGAGATACACAAAAGCGTTTAACTATCTTTTCTCAACTTATTTCAAAACAAGCAGCAATAACTTCCACACTTGAACAAATAACAAGGAATTTACCTCAGGACATTCTTCTCAAGACGGTAAACTTTTCGGACAATTCCTTTCAAATTGACGGCGTTTCTCCTAACGAAACGAGTATCCAACAATATATAGTAAATCTACAGTCAACCGAAATTTTCAGCGATATTGGTGTAAAAGAAATAAAATCAGATCCCAAGAATCCTAATACACTCAAATTCTCATTTATCACCCAGCTTAAATAAAAGATGGGCTTAAGCTATGAAGTGGTTTCAAAACACTTCATATAACTTGCCGAAAGGCCTCAAAATGAGCCTGAAAGGCGAGTTTTGAAAGGAGTTCTATGAATCCTGGCTGGAGAAATAACTACTTACGCTATAAATCATATTTTTTGAATGTCGTCGGGTCATACAGAGAAAGAGCCGATATTAGGGTTTATTTGGAAATTTTGCTTTCTCTTGTAACCGTCTCTATTTTCAGCATTTTTGCCTTGAGGCCAACCATACTAACAATTGCTGAGCTGATCAAAGATATCGAAGCCAAGCGTACAACCCTAGCTAAAATGGAAGAAAAAATTCGCAACTTATCACAGGCCCAAAACCTCTATGACAGGGAAAGACCAAAAATAGTCATTCTGAAAAGCGCCATACCAGAAAAAGCAGAAGCCCTAGTCTTTGCTCGACAGATTGAAGGCCTATCAGAAA
>CAYSZS010000010.1:0-15335 GCA_964435575.1 uncultured Gammaproteobacteria bacterium
GGGAGGGGGAATAATCCCAGGGAACTTTTACGCCGATTGTTATACTTCTATCCGATTCTTTCCCAGATGAATCTTTGGCCTTTGCACGCAGCCTATGAATACCATCCGAAAGCTCCACGTCCTCCCTGAAGGGCGGCCTCGTAAATGATCTGATTCTCGTCCCATCGACTTCCAATTCAACCAGGATAATGTTATTTGTCGAATCAGCCCGTATTTCTACTGCAAATTTATTTGGGAGATTTGAATCATTGTCGTGAGGAGTCAAAAACTCAACATTCACAGGATTACTTGTCCCGCAGTAGTCGCTTGGAGGTCGATACCTTGGGTCAGATTGAGTTCCAATCCAGCTTAATATTCCTTCCTGCCATTTGTTAACGCCATCAATTCCTCCGGTCGGATCTTCTTCTTTAAATACAAAAAACTCCTTTTCTTCATAATTCCCGGAGGCTATATCAGAAGGAGTTGCCAAACGCCCATCACTTTTACATACCTTCAATCTTACGTGTACAGGATCTTCTCCCGGCTCGGTTCCCACAATAAATTTCTCAATTCGGGAAGGGAAACCATCGTGGGCAGAATAACCGGAAACCGAATCAATGGATTTTGTTACAATCCCACCGGGAACTTCGAAGCTTATATTCGGTTTTTCTTTTAAACTTTCTAAAATAATCCTTCTCCAAATAGGTGACGCACCCGTTACGCCTGATGCAACCTGAAGCATCTCGCTATTATCGTTATTCCCTACCCAAACACCCGCTAAAGATTGGGAATTTCCACCGACCGTCCAGTTATCTCTTTTGTCATTAGTAGTTCCTGTTTTTACCGCAATTTGACGCCCGGCAATATTAAGAAGTGAGTTTAACCCGAATACTTCCTTTCTGGCTTCGTTATCGGACAAGATGTCAGCAATTAAATAGGCTTGTTCGGGAGTCAAAACACGCCTTCCTTTTTCGGGCTTTATCTCCTCTAATACTTTTCCTTCAGAGTCTTCGACTTTAAGAATTGCAATAGGGTCAACCCTAAAACCCTGATTCATGAAAGGAGCGTATGCGCTTGCTAGTTCAAGCAGTTTAACCTCACCCCCACCGAGCGTAAGCGAGAGGCCTACTCGACTTAGGGTGTCCTGTGTTGGCGGCAGAGTGGAAATTCCCAAATCATAGGCGGTTGAGAGAGTATCCTTAATTCCAACCATGGCCAGCATTTTTACTGCAACCAAGTTAATTGAGTTTCCGAGAGCAAAGCGAACTTGAACAGGACCCCTGCTTTTCCCATCATAATTCACGGGTTTATATGTAGGCTGCCCGATACCACCCGGAAATTCTGTCGGAACATCCATTATTGGCGTCGACCCGGTATAGCTCTTTTTAAAAGCCGTAACATAAGTAAAGGGTTTGAAGGCACTTCCCGGCTGTCTTAGAGAAAGCGTAACATTCACCTGTCCATCAATATCGGGGTCGTTAAATCCGCGCGAACCAACCATCGCCAGAATTTCCCCTGTTTGAGGATTTATCACGACAGCCGCACCGTTTGTAATATGTAAACTTACTACCTTCTCGATTTCCCCTTTGACGATACCTTGCGCAGCCTCCTGTAGTTCTAAATCAAGTGTCGTTGTCACTTTTAATCCGCCCTGCTCGACAACTCTCTCGCCATATCTCTCTTCCAGAATTCTTTGAACATACTGAACAAAATGCGGGGCTTTGAAGTTGGCACCTCTTTCCTGAATTTCAACGACTGGAAGTTCATTAAGAGCATCCTCTTCTTCATCCTCGGAAATATATCCATCCTCACGCATTCGTCTTAAAACCTGTTTGGTCCTGTCAATATAGGCATCAGGGTAACCCGAGTATGGAGAATAGTAGGAAGGTCTTTGGGGAAGTCCAGCCAGAATTGCCGACTCAATCAAATTTAAATCCTTTACCTCTTTATCAAAGTAAGTCTCGCTAGCAGTTTCCACACCCCAAGCAGTTCCGCCGTAGGGCGCTTCATTAAGGTACATCTGAAGAATTTCGTCTTTCGAATATTTTCTTTCGATCTGGATTGCCAGAAGGAACTCTTTTATCTTTCTAATAATCGTTCTTTCTGGGGTCAAAAGAACATTTTTGACAAGTTGCTGAGTTAATGTGGAACCACCCTGAGCATAACCTCGAGTAAATATCCGCGAAATCCCCCTGAGTATTCCGAAAGGATCAAAGCCTTGGTGCTTATAGAAGTTCTTATCTTCAATCGCAACCGTTGCATTCTTTAAATCTTCTGGAATATCCGACAAGACTACGGGCGTTCTTTTTTGTTCGGCAAAAATGTCGTATAGAACCTGGCCATTCCTATCCAGAATTTTTGTTGAAAAACCTTCACGCCTTACTATTTTGTCGGGAGAGGGTAGGTTAAAGGCAAAAAGAGGCAGGATTACGAAAGAGCCGATAAATAAGGCAATTACGCCCAGGAATAAAAGTTTGGCCAATCTCGCCAACGACCGACTTTTCTTTACTGCAACGGGAACATAAGACCACCTTTTTTTAAATCTTTTTCTTCTCCTGACTTCTCTCCATTTAGACATACTTAACCATTCTAGCAAAATATCCTTTGACCTCAAAGAAATTTGGGGCTAAAATTCAAAGTATGGACAAAATTGATGAAGTTTTGACAAGGGGAGTGGAGCAAATCTTGCCGTCGAAAGAAGGATTAGCAGAGTTAATGGGGAAGAAAAAAATAACCCTTTACCAAGGATTCGACCCTTCTATGCCATCTTTGCACCTGGGAAATTACGTAGGATTAATGAAACTTAGACAATTCCAAAAACTCGGTCATAAAGTGATATTTCTAGTCGGTGATTTCACCGGGATGATAGGGGACCCTTCTGATAAATTAGCTGTCAGAAAAAAATTATCAAGAGATGAAGTTTTGGAAAATTCTAAAAAATATAAAGAGCAAGCATCTAAAGTCATATTTTTTGAAGGGGAAAATCCTGCAGAAATTAAATATAATTCCGAGTGGAGCGACAAGGTAAATTTTAAAGACTTAATTGAAATAACTTCCAGTCTCACGGTGCAGCAAATGATTGAAAGAGATATGTATCAAGAACGTCTAAAACAAAATAAACCTATTTATCTTCATGAATTTTTATACCCTGTCGCACAAGGATACGATTCTGTGGCAATGAATGTCGACCTTGAGATAGGAGGGTCTGACCAAATATTTAATATGCTGGCGGGTCGGACGCTCATGAAGGCGATGAAAGGCAAAGAAAAGTTTGTTCTTGCAACAAAGCTTTTGGTGGATAAAGAAGGTAACAAAGTCGGAAAAACGACGGGGAATGCGCTTTTCCTGGATACTACCGCTGAGAATTTTTTCGCAGGAATTATGTCCTTTCCGGACGAGGTAATCGAGCTTGGATTTGAGCTTTTAACAGAAGTTGAACTTGATGGGTTAGTTGAAAAAGTTAAGTCTAACCCGATGGGCGAAAAGAAAAGACTTGCACATGAGGTTGTCAATATACTCTGGGGAGAGGGTGATGCCAAAAAAGCCCAAGGACATTTCGAAAAAAATTTTCAAGAGAATAAACCGGAATTCAGGCAAGAATTAGCGGCCAAAGAAACTTTAGTCGAAACAATTTCTCAATTAGTCGGAAGCATGAGTGAAGCCAAAAGACTGATCGCCCAAGAGGCTGTTGAAATAAACAACTTAGTGGTTACTAATCCTACAATGAAAATTAGAGGTGGTGAAGAAATCAAAGTTGGCAAAAAGATTTTCATTAAGATCAAGAAAGGTCTATAAGTAACGGGTGTCAAGCTAATCCACCCGACGGGTGGTCAGTTATATGTTTGGGAGTAAAAAACATCAAAAACTTGTAAAAATATTGGTGATAATTGCATCACTTGCACTTTTATTGACTACTTTTTTACCTTTTTTGTCCTTCGCCTTCCGCTAGTCAAAAGTGATATTATTTAGCTACCGACATGGATTTATCGACTTCTGTAACAAACTTGCCTCTTGTAGGGCCGGCATATGCGAGACGCCTTGAAAAGTTGGGGATCGAAACGCTTGAAGACTTACTTTTCCATATACCACATCGCTACATAGACTACCGATTAATCTCAGTAATCGGCAGAGTTCAGGTTGGAGAAACAGTAACCATCCAAGGAAATGTCGATTCGATTAAAAATATCTACACAAAGTTTGGAAAAAGAATCCAGCTTACCCAAGTAACAGATAAAACAGGATCCATGCAAGTGGTCTGGTTTAACCAACCATATCTTGTAAATAGCATCCGAAAAGATGAGAAGTACTCATTCTCGGGTAAATGCGATTGGTTTGATAGAAAAAAGAGTTTAATCTCACCCGAATACGAAAATATTCAGGATGGCCTAAATACGGTTCATACGGCAAGGCTTGTTCCGGTATATCCTGAAACGGCAAGGCTGTCTTCGAAATGGATCCGTGGAAAAATATCTAATTTGTTTTCTACTTCGATCAATGAAATCAAAGAATATCTGCCTGACGAATTAATATCCAAGCTTAATTATCCAACAATTATCGATTCTTTACATTATGTACACTATCCCAATGAATTAGACCAAGCCGAAAAAGGCAGAGAAAGACTTGCATTTGACGAACTACTTTTTTATCAGCTCAGAAGTCTTTACAGGAAAAGTGATTGGCAAAAAATCAAAACAGTTCATTCATTAAAAGTGGACAAAAAGATTCTGGAAAAATTTAAAAAAGGGCTTCCTTTTAGTTTAACTTTCTCGCAAGAACGCTCTATCCAAGAAATTCTAAAAGACGTTGCTAAGAATTATCCCATGAACAGACTTTTAGAAGGCGATGTTGGTAGCGGAAAAACGGTAGTCGCGGCAGCAGGAGCTTTTGCAGCTTTTGTAAACGGATACCAGTCTGTTTTTATGGCGCCGACGCAGATTCTTGCTAATCAGCACTTTAATACGCTAAAGAGCATCTTTGACCCATATAAGGTAAGAGTCAGTCTGGTTACATCAGAAGGGGTAAAAAAAGATCTTGGCAAAACAGACATTTTTGTAGGAACACATGCTTTAATCCACAAAAAGTTGGATTTTGATAATGTGGCGCTTGTAGTAATCGACGAACAACATAGGTTCGGAGTCGAACAAAGAGCCCATCTGGTCAATAAATCGGAAACTAAGCGCTCCTCACCACACATTCTAACCATGACCGCAACACCAATTCCCAGAACTATTGCTCTTACCGTATATGGAGACCTTGATCTATCGACGCTCACAGAACTTCCGGAAGGCAGAAAGCCAATAACCACCTGGCTTGTTCCGCCAGAAAAACGAGGGGCAGCTTATAACTGGATAAGAAATTTTATAAAAAAAGAGGTGATACAAGCATTCATTGTCTGTCCTTTAATCGAAGAGTCGCATGTAGAAACCATGAAACAGGTAAAAGCGGCAACAGCCGAGTATAAAAAATTACAGGAAGTTTTTAAAGATCTGAATATCGGACTTTTACACGGAAAGCAAAGCGCAAAAGAAAAAAATGGGACCCTAGACGCTTTTAAAAGAGGAGAGTTACACATTTTGGTTTCAACTCCGGTTGTAGAAGTCGGAATTGACGTTCCCAATGCTACCATCATGATTATTGAGGCAGCAGAAAGATTCGGTTTGGCCCAACTTCACCAATTAAGAGGCAGAATCGGTAGGGGAGAAAAGAAATCTTACTGCCTTTTATTTACGGAAAGTAAATCGCAGAAAGTACTGAACAGGCTGAAAGCACTGAAGGAGAATAAATCAGGGTTTGAACTTTCGGAGCTGGATTTAAAACTTAGAGGTCCAGGAGAAATGTACGGCACCAAACAACACGGTTTTCCTGAATTAAAAATTGCCTCTTGGAGCGATGCGGGTTTAATCAAAATGACTCGAGAAGTCGCCCAAGACGTAGTTACAAATCCTCAGACCTACCCAAAACTCATCCAAAAAATCGAGTCTCAAAATATCGCTCCAAATTGATATCCAGATTGGAATTTACAATTTCAATCTATTAAGTTAAAATTGTCCCATGGCACCGCTACCAAAGAAAAAGCATACCAGGTCAAGAAGTGGCAAAAGACGAAACAGTCCGTCTAACCGACGTACTTTGCAGAATTTATCAAAATGTCCCTCTTGTGGAAAACTACGACAACCCCACAAGGCATGCCCACATTGCGGCTTCTATAAATGAAAACTGCAAAAGATCCTAGACACCAAATAAGACGCGAGACTGTTAAGGCACTATTTGCCGAAACTTTTACTAAACAGGGAGAATACTCATACTTAGTCAAAAAAATTCTAAAGAAAGTCAAAAAAATAGACCAAAATATTGAAAACTCTGCCCCCCAGTGGCCGATTGACAAAGTTAACAAAATCGACCTGGCAATATTAAGACTCGCGGTTTATGAACTAATGGAAGAAGGTACTCCTCCAAAAGTTGTAATTGACGAAGCCGTTGAACTGGCAAAGGAATTTGGAGCCGAAAGTTCTCCTTCCTTTATCAATGGTGTTTTGGGTACAATATTTAATGAAAAGGGGGCAGTATGATAAATACAACTGATCAAAAAGAAACTAAAAATCTTGTCAAACAACACCTGGCAGATTATTTGGGAGTAGAAATAGAAGATATAGATGACGATGATTCATTAACACACGATCTACATATGAGACCAAGCGACTTGACGGATTTTTTGGAAACGCTGAAGTCAAATGAACTTGACACTAAAAATATTGATCTTACAGAAATCGAAACCGTGGGAGAACTCATCGAAGCCATAGGCTACGAATAATCATGAATATGAAATTAGAAAGTTATTTTGATAATAAAGATCTTTATGACCTTGCCCTGACTCACAAATCCTGGGTAAATGAACACGCTAAAGTAAGAAGTTCAAACGAACGTCTTGAGTTTTTGGGCGACGCGGTTTTAGAATTTGTAGTTTCTAAAGAGCTTTACAAAAGATTCCCCAATAAAGAGGAAGGGTATCTTACCGCACTACGAGCAAATCTTGTAAATACAATTAACCTTTCAGAAATCGCAAAAAAATTAGGTTTGGGTGCCAAACTTTATCTTTCAAAGGGCGAAGAAGAAACAGGAGGCAGAGAAAACCCGTCCCTTCTTGCTAATACCTTTGAAGCAATAATTGGCGCGATTTTTTTGGATAAAGGCCAAGAGGTTGTCGAGAAATTTATTGAAAAATACCTTTTATCGGGCATCGAAGACAAACTTGCCAAACCCCTGAAAGACCCCAAAAGCTTACTCCAGGAATATATTCAGGCACAAGGATCTCCGGCACCTCAATATGATGTTGTTTCTGAGTCCGGACCTGATCACGCAAAGCGGTTTACGATTAAAGTTTCCACAAACGGACAGGTTCTGGCCAAAGGGGAAGGAAAAAGCAAAAGTGAGGCCGCCCAAGAAGCGGCCAAAGAGGCGCTCAAAGACCTTGTTCCAAAACGCAAAAAAAAATGATTGCTTAAAAGACCTATTTCAGATAAAATTGCTACCATGACCAAAATCAGACTGGCCAGATACGGTTCTAAAAAAAGACCTTTTTATAGAATTGTTGTGGTTGATAAAAGAAAAAAGAGATCGGGCGCAGCTCTTGATATTATTGGCTCCTGGGATCCTTCTAAAAGTCATCTACAAGTTGATAAGAAGAAATTAGAAAGTTGGCTAGCACGAGGTGCAAGAAAAACTTTGAGCGTAGATAAGCTCCTTTCCAAATGAAAGATTTATTAACATACATCTTAGAAGGCATTATTGAAAAAGGAAGTTTTGAGATCGAAGAAAATGAGGAAAACTCACATGTCGACTTTAAAATTTTAGCCGATCCGGCAATTTGCGGTCTAATAATCGGTAAAGGTGGACAAACCATTAAATCCATACAAACACTTTTAAGAGTCAAGGGAAAACTTGAAGGTAAGTCGGTTTTTGTGAATTTAGAAGAAAAAAATTCAGTTAAACGGAATTTCTCTGTCTAGCGGCTGTTGAGATTTTAAGTCACCCAAGATGGGTTGTTTCAAAGAAGAAATCCGTTCTAATATCTCCGTCTGTTCACTGGTTAGGTTCTTAAGCGGTTCACTTATTGAGGGCAGTGTTGTGGGAAGAGCCGACCAATAAAAAGAAATTTCAAGTTCTTGTTCATATTTAGCCTCGGTTTGATTAAGAGTACCCTCGGATCCTACTATCAACGAAATGGGCGTCAAATCGGAAATATTTTCCATAAAAGTTGTGATCGAGCCTACGTCTGAACTCTCTGTATCAACATTAATAATCATGCTATTAACCAAATCATCCTTTTTTTGAGAACGGGAGGTAGATATCTCTTTTATGGTTATTGAACTCTCCTCTGCGTTTAATCTTAACTGTGATATCAAAAAAGTTGCGGGGTTTTTTTGGGGAAGAGCAACAAGCGTAAAATCAGCCTGATCCAAAACATCGGGTCTGATATTTTTGATGGAGGCAAGCTTTTCCCTGAGATTAGTTTCCTCCTTCTTTGCAATTCTATATTCTTCAATTTGTTTTTTAACTCGCCCGTAACCTGTGGTTGCTGCGTAAAATGCAAAGGATAAAATTATTAGAATTAACAGTAAGGGTCCTACTAATATCCTAAAGTTAAAAAAGAAACCTCTGGATGATGGACTGAAACCTTTCATACTCTAGTTCTATTAAAATCAAATTTGATAACGTATCCTTTTGTGGAATCAAATTCCAGGGACTTTAGAACAATTTTCTCGAAACTTTCTAGGTTGATAATTCCGGAAACAAACTTCGCCAAATTTGATAAACTATCAGCGGCAAGAGTCACTTCTAAGTTATCAGCTTCAAGATTGTACGCCTGAATTAATACTCCCTCGGGAATTACCCTTATAATCTCTCTTAAGGAAGATACGCCATCCCCGGCATTCTCCTTCTTGTAAACAGATTCGACTTTGTCGATTCGATCTTTGATGAGAACTATTCTCTGCTCAGTTTCTTGCAGGGCTTTTATTTCGCGCTTCAGGGACTCCTGGTTGGAGAAAGCCGTTTTTGTTCTTTGGGAAAAAATAGTAATTATACCGACTAGAAGCGTTACTCCAACGAGAAAAATCAGAAGGGTTACTAAGGCAAGTTTTTTTAAAATCTTGGCAAAGTTAACTACGTAAGCTTTAGGTTTTAGTTCCTGAACGAGTAAATTTATAGCCATAAAATACCAATAATCAATCCTGCCTCATGGCAAGTCCTACTGCAATTGAATAGAAAGGTGCGTAACCGGCTAGAGACTTAACCGCTTCAGGATCTACCTCAACTTTAGAAAAAGGATTACCTGCAACAACCTCCATTCCCAGAAGTTTTGTCAAAGCGTTAGCTACTTCAGGCATTCCCGCGGTTCCGCCCGAGAGAATTACAGATCTGGGTACCTCGCCCTTTTCTTCAGTCTGATAAAAATGGATTGCTTTTTTCATTTCGTCAGAAACCATTCTAAAAACTGGATCGAGTGCTTTTTTAACTTTTCCCTCAAGTTGACTTTGTGACAAACCGTAAGTCCTCTTATACTCTTCGGCTTGTGCTACTTCTATTCCCAAACTTTGGGATACGGCTCTGGTGAAGGCTTCACCGGCTGTGGGAATCGAACGCGAAAATGCGAGTTGTCCGTTTCTGGCAATGGCGATGTCTGTTGAAACGGCGCCGAAATCCACAATCATCACGGTTTGATCCTCGGGTGCAAGAGAACGAACCAGAGCAATTAGCTCTGTTTCAACGGAAAATAGTGTTAGACCTGCCGCTTCGACGACTCTTGCATACTTTTCAACTAACACTTTTGGGGCAGCAACTAAAAGAACAGAAACATGGGGAGGAGTCGTATCTTCCCTCCGCTCGACGATTTGGTGCTGAACTATTGCATCCTCAACAGGTATCGGAATGTACTGCTCAGCCTCCCACCTGACGGCTGAAGCTATTTCCTCGTCGGTCAGAGTCGGAAATTTTACACTCCTGGTGAAAACCTGTGCCTCGGGAAGCGCTATCCCTACCTCGCGCGACGAAATTTTTGCTTCTTTATGAAGTTTTTTTACGACGTCCCCTAAAAATGCAAACTCTTTGTCGTCTTTAAACTGCTCCGGCCTTGCACCCTTATGAGCAACAACGCCTGAAGCACGCAAACGAAATCGACCTTTTTCGTTGACAAGCTCGACAATTTTTATAGTTTTAGAACCGATATCAAGTCCTACAGACATAATTTACCTCAAACTTTCTTTTCGGAAAGAAAGTTTGGCAAAGAAAACTAAAACAATTCATCACACAATTTTCATTTTACAAGATCTTTTAGACTGAAAACCGCGGCGTCAAAAAAAGTGGGGGATTCGGAATAGCCCTGAAAAACGTTTACTCTTCGTGAAGATTCACCCGCCGTACCAGTTGAGCTGATATTTAATCCTTGCGCAGGAAGTGAACTTGCTGGTCCGGTTGTCCAAATACCTACTCTTTGAGGTTCGGCGGAAGTGGCATAATACATTCTGACTTTTACCATTAGAGGACAACCCAGTGGAGAGTCATCACAGATAGCATCTATATCATTATTCACATTAATTTGTGAACGGTATTTGAAGCTATCCCCATTTGTAAAATTACAGCCCGCATTTAAACCTGCCGGATTTTGAAATCCACCGGCGCCAGTAGGGGAATGCGCAAACCTTTTTACACGAACCGAGGCATAATTGTTGGAGGAATCAACAGATAACCTTGTTGTATCATAAAAAAAGAGTATTTCAACCGCTGGCGTAACAACTGATGTAGGGTTTCCCCAACAGACATTCATAATGTTAGCTCTGAAACAAGGCACACCTCCGGAACAAGTTAATTGACCAGTGGAGTTATGTGAGACTAACCAGAATGTGGCAATTTCACCTGCAGTTAAATCTTTCTGATACTTAAATTGTTTGTCTACCTCACTAGGGTTTGTAACTTCGCCTTCATATTTATAACTCGGATCTCCGAGCAAAACAGGGCCGAATGAGCCTAAAGATGGGTTGAGAAGCTTTTCCTCTATTCCCGCTTCGGCTGCGGAAAAGGCACGCAGGGCATCTTCCTCATAGGTTGTAACTGTTACGTCGGTAACAGATCGGGAAACAACAGACAGGACCACGGTCAAAATTACGGCCATTGTCAGAAGAACTATCAGTAACGCCTGACCACCTTGAAAATTCTTATCAACTTTTGCTCTATTTAAAGGCAGCTTTCTCATCTATTCAAGTTTAACAACCCAGCTCAGCCGGGTCAATTACCACGCCAAGCTTGGTCTATTATTAATAATTTCTCAAAAGTATCTTTGTTGTCTCAGTAATCTGCGATCCTTCCGCACCAGTTATCCCCGTTCTTTCGGCTTTAATCGTAATATCCACAGAGTGAGGAATACTTGTATTGTTACAGGTAAAAACAGATGTGCAATCTACCTCAATATCGGGGGATGTTAGTGTTGATGACTCTGACGAAATTGAACCCGAACTACAATCAAAACGAACGGAATTACCGTACTCGTCTATATAAACCAAGGTGTTCGCGTCAGAAGAAGCACAATTTAAACTATCTGCATTTCTTAATAACCTTTCCATCGTGCTTAGTGCAAAATCAACATTTTCCCGAACAATAACCTGTGATTCGCTTTTTTTGGAACCTCTCAAAGACGAAGAAAGAGATTGTGTTGCAACAACAGCTAATATCGAAAATACCGCAACAACAATAAGCATCTCAATCAAAGAAAATCCCCGCACCATACTTACTTGCTCCCGAGAACTGCGTGCTCGCGTCGCAAGAGCGTAACTGCGGGGCAAGCCCCTTGAAAGATTTGATCTTGGTTTAAAAGCTTTTGACCTTGTCATATTTGTAAATTATTTCAGTATGCAAAAAGATCGATGCTTATTACGCGAAATGATATTGGTTAATAGGTAAAGGTAACGATGCCCGTATCGTTTAGAGTTGAAAGGTAACGTCTTTTAATTACGACATACGTTACCGACTCACGAAACGGGCTTCCTGACCCTAACCGATTTACGAATAATTCATTAGGTTCATTTGCATCGCCTCATTTATTCCAATTTGTAAATTTTGACACACTTCTTACCGTATGTGTTCCCTGGGCATCATCCCATGAAACAGTAACTAATGCGTCAACGGTATCGGCCGAGGGGATACTTAAAGTAGTTTTCCTACAGAAAATTGTAGTTCCAACGGTGCAGTTTACTGATGCCCAATTAAGATCTCCCAAGTTTCTTTCAACACCTGCATAACCGGCAAATATAGTCCACGCACTGGCATCTCTCTCGCTTCTTAACCACTCAATCGCTTCCTGAGCGTACTTTGTCGCCTGGGCGTTATTTTTGGAATAAGTCGAGTTTCTGACAGACGTTGTTGAAACGACAAGAACTCCTGTAATAATTATTGCCGCAATGCCTATCGCAAACACAACTTCGTACAAAGATTGGCCTAAAATAAATATTTTCTTCATATTTAGATTTCACTCTATCGTGCCACCTGAACGAACGGTAATATCTTTTGATCCGGATCCTGAGGTAATGGTAATTACAGTTTGCCCCGTAATATTCGTACCCCTACCAAGAACGTTAAATCGAATTTCACTAAAGGCAGACATAGCTGCTCCTGCTATATCAACCTGTTTAACAGTATTAGATCCGCTCGGGCATACGGCATTTACTGAATAAGTATCGGCATCGCTATAAACGAAAGAATAATAAAGTATATTCTCGCTGGAACCGCTGCAATTTCCGGAAGAAGGCTTTTTGCCGGATAATGCACTTGACTGTGTAAATCTCAAGTCGGCCTTAACCTTTCTTACAACCCCCTCAAGTGTCTGTCTTCTTTGAAAACCCCTATAATTCGCAAAACCCAAACCAAAAAGAAGAACCATTGTCATCATTACTATAAGAAGTTCAATCAGGGTATAACCAACAGAGTTTATTTTTTTTTGAGAAGCATTCCGAATAATATTTGATCGTTCTTTCGCCATACCATATAAATTCAAGGATTTTTAACCTTATAATCTCCAGTATCACTACCGCTGTCACAACCAGCACAGGCCGAAGGGCTTGTAGGATTATCTTCCAAGTTGGTACAAAGTTCATACGTAACACCGGTTAATTGGTTATAACAATAACCTGCGTTAGTACTTGGATCGGCTGGCATACTTTGAATATACGTATTGGCTGTCGGACAGGATGCAGTTAAGGAAATTCCAACCGCAGGAAGACTTGCCGGATAATTGTTACAGTCGGCTTTATATATCTCCAAACCTGATCTGATTTGTTCTAAATCGGCTTTTCTTCTTGCATCGCGGGCTGATTCTCTTGCACCACTCATGGCAAAAATTGATAGTCCGGCCAATATTGCGATTATCACCATAACTATAAGGAGTTCGATTATGGTAAAACCCGAATTAGCAGTCGATAGTTGGCAGTTGGTTGTTAGTTTTGATTTTGTTCTCATAATGGACAGGTACCTGATGGTTCTGTATCGTCATCGCCGGACAAACCATTCGAGCAAGATATAAAATACATCTGCGTTCCTCCGGGTTTATATTCCAAAGTCGCCCAGATTTGATAACCGGTAACTGCACTACTTACTTCATAATCCCCCGAATTCGGATCGTTTCTACAAAGACTCCCAGTCAAATTTAAAATACTAGCACCACAAAGAGTTGATAGATTTCCTGCGGTCGGATAATTGCCATTATTTTTATTAGCATAAATTTCTATGGCGGTTTGATACTGTTTTATGTCATTTCTTCTTATCGTATCTCTCGCTCTTTGCTGACTAGCGGGACCAATTTGTACAACTACAACACCAGCCAACACTCCTAAGATTGCCATTACAATTAGAAGCTCAAGAAGCGTAAAACCCCGCACAGAACTTACTTTCTCCCGAATACTACGTGTTCGCGTCGTAAGAGCGTTTATGCGGGGCAAGCCATCTTTCCAAATTTCCAACCTGTCCCGCACCGAACGGTGCTGGGATTTCCAATTTCCAATTTCCGTTATTCTCATGAGCAGATTATTATTTATAGCACTAATTCACACCTACTTTCCAGTACGCAACCTGTCCAATTCCTCCTCGTATTTTTCAAAAGATTTATCCAAGGGAGTATCTCCCGAGCTTTTGCCGAAACTGCAAATTTTCTCACCACAGGGAAGATTTCTGGCAACTATTTTTTCGTCATAACCGCCCTCTTCCACTTCACCCTCAAGATAGGCATAAATCTGAAAGCGCCTGGTATTGGAAAGATATAGAAATTTTATTCCCTGACCGTCTCTGGGATCTATCGGAATGCGTTCTAAATAAACTAGCCCGGCTTCGTCAAGTATGTCGGCTAAAGCGTCACTACCCCATTCACAGGGTATTAAAGCCGTCTCCAGCCCGCCCAAGTCGAATCTTTTTTCTTCTTTCATTCGAGCTAGTACGGAATCAAAATTTTCAGCTTTACACATTTTTATTTTTCCGTCATCGCTCGGTGGGAAAAACCCGTAATCTTCGTAAAAGGCATGTAATGCTTCAGATAATGCCCCCAAATCAGACTTTCTCCCAGCGTCACGAGAGCGTCGTAACGAAGTTTTTAAGCCAAGTGAGGTTATGCCAAATACTATTAAAAATATCAGGCTTACAATAATGGCTTCGGTCTTTGTAAAAGGTTTCATAAGAATACGTTCATTGGTTATGGTCGGGGTTATGATGCCCGTTTAGGTTAGGGTTAAGTTTTTTTACTCCTTAGACCTGCTTTTAAAATTCGACCATGCTTCTGATAGTCTGTACATCTGTCTTCCTGATTTATCATAAATAGCAATTATTTCATCACATATTTTAGACTCTATATTATAGATATCCTTCACTTGTTCTATACTTACTATGCTTTCATTACACTCTCCCATGGCGTCGTCTAAATATTTCTGAAAACCCGCTCTCTGATGTCTTTTTGCATAACCCTCTGCAATCAATCTTGGAATAGCCTTAGTTGACCTGGAAAGCTGATCATACAAACCGTATTTCTCTTCTTTAGGTAATCCAGGCAGAATTTTCCTGTGAACTATAATACAAGCTTCGTAAGTATTTCTGTATACTTCCAAATCTTTGAATGATTTAATAGAACTTTTACTTTTCGAATTTTCCATACTTTACCCTAACCTATCTACAAAACTAGCATCCTCACCATTACCTCAATACCTAGCCGACTCATAAAAAAGGCAATAGGAAACCAATCAAATATTCACCCCAAAACAATGTTATGAAAAAGGCTATCACCAAAAACGGCCCGAAAGCAATGTGTTTACCAAACGAAGCTTTTTTTA
>CAYSZS010000010.1:15435-33357 GCA_964435575.1 uncultured Gammaproteobacteria bacterium
GCTATCACCAAAAACGGCCCGAAAGCAATGTGTTTACCAAACGAAGCTTTTTTTATAGCTATCAGAAATAAACCCACAACTGCACCAATTATAAAGCTTAAAAAAATCCAAACCATAATCTGTGGCCAGCCCAAGATAGGGGAGAGGGCAAGAACTAGTTTTGCATCTCCCAAACCCATGCCACGTCCTCTGGTAATAAAATGCAAAAGCAAAAAGAAAGTTGAGGCCATAAATGAAGCAAAAATAATTTTATAAAGTTGGTCATTTGAAGAAACTATCAGCATAAATAGCGAGAGGCCGAAAATAATAAATACCAACTCATCGGGAATTATCTGATGCTCAAGATCAATAATGAAAATGGCGATGAGGATGGTAGTAAGTAGTAGGTAGTAAGTGGTAAGCGGAAACCCTAATCTTCCTAATCCGCCTAACAAAAGGATTGTCACCACAAATAAAGTTCCGGTCGAAACCTCAATCAGAGAGTATCGTAAAGAAATTTTTTTACGGCAATTCCTACATCTGCCGCCAAGGATTAAATAAGAAAAAAGAGGAATATTATCATACCAGGCAATCTGCTTTTTACACTTCGGACAAATTGAACGGCCTTTTGCAATACTTATGCCTCTTGGCCAGCGCCAAGTATATGCACTCAAAAAAGAACCAACCGCCAGTCCTAGAATAAGAAAAAAGATCATATTAATATAAAGCATTACTTTATATTCTCAACTGAAGTTTGAAATTTTTCAACTCATTAGGTTCAAAACTATTTTCGGGGAGAGCAATTCTGACAAAAAATCGAGTCTTTTGCGGGATAGTTATAGAGGGAATACTTAAAAAGCGTGAGTTCATATTTTTTAGGAACTTTTAAGCCTATAAGTAAAGGGTAGTAAAGTATAAAAATAAACAGACTAATAGCAAATGCTATTCGAAATATCAGATTTGAATACTTTAACGAGTTGGTCAAGTTTATAAATATCAAAATGATGATAGGTAGTAGGGTAATTATGTAGTAATAGTAGGTTGTGTGGATGTTAAATAAGTATGGAACATACTGCAAGAAGAACCAAAATAAAACTAATATCCAAACTTTAGAATTTTCAAGTTTTTTACTTAATAAAGCAACAGCTGTCCAGATTATGGATACGAAAGTAGTCATAAACATAATCGGGTTTTGAAACGCCAAAATTGATTCTACGTTTTTGCCGAAATCAATTCTATATAAAGTAAGAATTTGAGGAACCGTAAACCAACTGATGGTGCTCGAATACAAATATCCTTCCTCAAATTTCTGCATAGTAATTTGAGAACTCACCAAGTCTATCGAGTAGGTAATGAAACTTACACCGAAGTGGTTTATAAAAAAGTAAATTGAGTTTCCCAATACAAATCCAAGAGCCACGAAGAAGTAAAATTTTAAAATAGAAACGGTAACTTCTGCAATTCTTCTTTTTCTAAAATCTCCCAGTACTACAAGAAGAAATGGAAGAAAGATCACAAGAAAAATTACAGAGAGTTTTACCGCCAAAGAAAGTCCCAATAAAAATGCTCCGCCATATATAAATTTTTGTTGTTTGCTTTGAAAATACTTTATTAATAGATAAAGTGACGCTAAGTTAAAAAAATGAGAGATTGTATCCAAATTCATTATTCTCCCGAAGGAAAAATACATCGGGTCAAATGCCAGTAAGGAAACAGCGAGAAACGCGAAATTTTTGTTTAAAATAGTTCTAGCCAACTTATAAAAAATTATCAGTCCTGCAACAGAAAATAAAATTGTGCCAATCCTCCAAAAAATCGGTTTATCGATTCCCGAAATTCCTTGAGCTAAAAAAACAAAATATGCCCAGATTGTTTTTGCTAAAAGGGGATGGTTATTATTATCAAGCTTTCCGTCAATTATCGAATAAACACTATTAGAATATACGCTCTCGTCCGCTAGAAAATAAATATTGTTAATATTTAAAAGACCTAAGAAAAAGTAGAGTAGAATTACAAAAAAAATGGGGTTGATAATTTTTTTTATAGGACATTATTACACAACAAGGTGCCAGATAGCTTTAAATAATCAACCCGACGGGTTGGAACGTATTATGCCAATAAAAACCAGAGGTTATTAAACCAATAAACCCCTGGTTTTTTGTTACTGGCCGCAGTAAGTTAAAGAAACCCCTTCGCTAGGTTCACTTTCAACGACACCTCCGCGTGCATCAAACGACGAAAAAACTGCAAAAGCGGTTGTGGCTGCAGCGCCACAAGAACTTATTCTTTGCTGCGATTCCAATTGATTGTAAACGACAAAATTTTCGACATCATCTGTTCCAACACACCAGCCATTAACAGCCGTACCTGGTGTACAAGTTCCAGTAGTGGTACCTACCTGTGCAGGTATCGTTTGCAACTCTTCCGACGTCGTCAAATCTGTACCCCAAGCGGCAGTTGCGGGACAAGGTACACCCGCGTTAGAGCCAGGAAGACAGCCATTTGCGGTAAAGTATGCAGACCAAGCTCTTCCAATCTGTTGGGTTCCGGAAATTCTACCTGAGTCTCGGGCTCGTCGAAGTTGTTCTGCTGGATTAATTGCCACAAGTACAACTACCGCCAAAACTCCCAATATTGCCATTACGATCAAAAGTTCAATTAATGTAAATCCTCTTTTTAGGGCAGTCATAAATTTTATATTCACCCCCTCTCGAAATCGGTTAAGGTTAGGGTAACGAAGCCCGTGTAGTAATCGGGCAAGGGTTACGTAAACGAACGACTTAGCCTAAACGGGCATCCTAACCGTAACCTAAATCCGTTACCTTCCTAATATATCCAGTATTTAACATCTAAACTCCCTTGTCAATACCAGTGTCTAATCTCTATGTCTACTAAATCTGTGTCGTCAAATTGTAAATCGGCATTATTATCGATATAACCATAAAGGCAACCCCAATGCCAAGCAAAATTAGAATCGCGGGTTCAATCGAAGCTGTCACAGCCTTTAATTTTTGCTCGCTCTCAACTTCGAAAACATGGCTTACTTTTGCCAATACCTCGTCCATTTTTCCCGTTTCTTCTCCGACTGCAATCATCTGGGACAAAATAAAAGGGAATGCTTCTACGTGTTTTGAAAAAGCAAAGGCCAGAGGAAAACCTTTCTCGACCAGTTTTGTAACGTCGGTAAGTGCCTCGGAAACAATCTGATTTCTGGCAACCTGAGAAGAAATGGTCAAAGATTCCATGATTGAAACACCACTACCTATCATCAAGGAAAGAGTTCTGGTAAGTTCCGCCAGTACTATTTGCCTTTGCAGCTCCCCGATTAAAGGAATTTTGAAGATAATCTCATCTATTTTTCTACCTCCTGCCTCGGTTGCCTTATAGACTTTCAGTCCATAGAAGGCAGCTCCCACGAGTACAAGAACCAAGGGCCAAAACTTAATCATAATATCCGAAAAGCCAACCAGAATTTTTGTTGATAAAGGAAGATCGGCGCCGAATTGCTCGTATATCGAAGTTAAACGGGGGATTACAAAAATGACCATAATGAGAGCAACCACAATCATGCCAACGACGATTATGATGGGATAAATCATGGCGCTCTTTACTTTTCCTCTGAATTCCTGTTGTTTTTCCAGATCATCCGCAAGCTTGACCAAAACTTCATCCATAACTCCGCCGAGTTCACCGCTTTTGATAAGCGCGACATATGTTTTGGAAAAAACATTGGGGTGTTTGGAGAGGGAAGAAGACAGGCTCTGCCCTTCTTCGACGTCCCCTAAGATTTGAGACACAACTTTTTGAACCGAACTTTTTGACTGAGTTCGAAGTATAGACAAGGCTTCGGTCAAAGGAAGGCCTGCATTTATCATTGTGGCCAGCTGCCTTGTAAAGTTGGTAACATCGCTACCCGTTATTCTCTCTGTAAATAACTTGAGTAAATTCAGAGAAATGGAAGGTATGACACTTATGGAGATAACAACAAGGCCTTGTTTTCTGACAAGCTTAGCCGCGTGTTCGGGGTTTGACGCCTCAACTTCACCGGCTACAAGTCTTCCTTCAGCATCTTTTGCTTTATATCTGAATCGTTTCATTTTCAGGTAAAAGGTAAAAGGGCATCCACCTTTTACCTATTTCGAGGATCTGATAAGACGTAATAATTCTTCCGGTCGAAGGGAAAATGATTGAGCCGTTTCCATATCAAGTTTGCCATTCCCCACAAGTTCTGCCAAAGACATTTCCAGCGTATTCATTCCGACTTCGGTAGAAGTTTGCAGGATATTATCGATCTGATGAGTTTTACCCTCTCTAATTGAGGTTTTTATTGCGCTTGTACCTAACATCACCTCGTATCCAACTACACGCTTCCCGGAAACTGACGGAACAAGCCGCATCGAAAATACCGCTTCGACCACGTTTGAAAGTTGAAGCTTGACCTGCTCCTGCTGCTCCTCGGGGAAAACGTCAACTATTCTGTCAATGGTCTGGGCTGCTGAATTTGTATGAAGCGTTGCAAAGACCAAATGCCCCGTCTCGGCAACGGTTAGGGCAGATGCAATCGTTTCGTAATCCCGCATCTCGCCAACAAGTACAACGTCCGGATCTTCTCTCAAAACGCTTCTGAGGGCAATTTGCCATGAGTGCGTGTCAAAACCCATCTCACGCTGCGATATTATCGAACGCTTGGGTTTAAAAATAAACTCAATAGGATCTTCTATGGTAATTATATGACAGGCTCGATTTTCGTTTATTTCATTGAGCATTGCCGCCAAAGTCGTTGATTTTCCGTGGCCTGTCGGGCCTGTCACCAAAATAAATCCTTGTCTTAAGCCTGTAAAAGAATGTAAAATTTTAGGAAGACCCAGTTTATCGATCTCCGGAATCTCAAGAGGAATTCTTCTGAAAGCAATTGCGTACGAATTCTTTTGGGTATAAGCGTTCACTCTGAATCGAGCGTTTTGGTTGAAGGGGAGCGAAAAATCTATTTCTTTGTTGACTGTAAGCCTTTCTAGTTGCTCGGGAATCAATATTTCTTTAACAGACTTGTTTACCATTTCGGGCGTAATCGGGACTTCATCCGGAATAGGGAACAACTCGCCCTCAACCCGTAAGTGCGGCGGAATACCGGCTATTATATGTAGGTCGCTTGCCAATCTATCGACTGCTAATTGTAAAAGTTGTTTAATTTCCATTTTATTCTTGAGCGACTCGGAGAACCTCCTCAACCGTCGTTATCCCCTCCAGAACTTTCAGATAGCCATCCTGTTTCATTGTTATCATTTCTTCACTCTTCGCTTCCTTCTCTATTTCGGCCGACGACGCTCTCTCTAATATTAGCCTACTAATTTTTTCGGTCACTGGCAAGACCTCAAAAATAGCGACTCTCCCAAAATAACCGCTTCCTCCACATTCAGGGTCTCCTTTACCCTTATAAATATTAGCATCTTTTCCTTTGGGCCAAAGAGAATCAAGAACGCCCTTCATTTCTTCAATAACTTTGGGTTCGGCAGCGTAACTTACCTTACAGTCATCGTGAATCTTTCTTACTACTCTCTGACTTACAATAGCGGTCATTGAAGAAGCAAGAAGATAAGGCTCGGCTCCCATATCAAGAAGCCTGGGGAGGGCGCCCGATGCGTCGTTGGTATGAAGAGTCGAAAAAACCAAATGCCCGGTTAGTGCTGCCTGGATCGCGAGGTCTGCAGTTTCCTGATCCCGAATTTCGCCGACCAAAATTATATTGGGATCCTGCCTTAAAAACGACCTTAAACCTGAGGCAAAAGTAAGTCCTGCGACGGGATTAACCTGCACCTGATTTACCCCTGCAATTTTATATTCAATCGGATCTTCAAGCGTAACAATGTTGACTCGGGGTGTATTTATTTTTTGAATTATCGAATAAAGGGTGGTCGTTTTCCCTGAACCGGTTGGACCTGTTATTAGAATTATTCCGTGGGGTCTTAATATCGCGTCCTCTAAATTCTTTAAAGCCCTTCCCCGTAAACCAAGTTCAGGCAAATCAGGAATACCGCCGGTTTTGCGCAAAAGTCGCATGACGACTTTTTCTCCCCAGGTCGTCGGAAGAGTCGAAACCCTGAGATCCACCTCCTGATCCTCGCCTTTGAAATTAAATCTCCCGTCTTGGGGAACCCTTTTTTCGTCTATCTTCATTCCCGACAAAATTTTTACTCTTGAAATGAGCGCGTCGTGAAGCTCTCTTGGAGTAGTCAACTTTTCCTGAAGTATTCCGTCTATTCGATAACGCACTCGCGTCGCCTTCTCTTGCGGCTCGATGTGCACATCCGATGCCCTTGCTTTGACCGCAAAAGATAAAATGTGTGTGACTATCTGGGCTACTTTTTCTTCGCGAATTAGGCCGGTTTTGCTTGCGTCAAGGGTAACGATTTTTTCCCTGTCCGGAACTTCTCTTAATGCTTCAGACACCTCTTTGGCCAGGGACGTTGTATAACCGGCCGCTATCATTGACTCAATCTTTGAAGGATCGGCCGCATGGGGCTTCACATAGTAACCGGTCTTTTGTTCTATAAACTGAATTGCGGCCATGTCCATCGGGTCTGACATTGCCACAACCATTTCCCGGCTAAGAGGGTCCATCGATACAGGAAATGCCTTAAACCTTGACGCAACCTCCTGGGGAATGGTGGAGAGAGCCTCCGGGGAAACAGGTACACTAGTTAAGTCAAGATAAGGAATGTTATAAAGAGTTGCTTTGGCGCGTGTTAAGGCGGTTTCGTCAACAAGCGCCTGATCTTTTATTATTGCTTCTTGGGGTTTTCCCGTTTGTACCTCGGTAAATTTGACCTGTTCGGCTTTAGAGGAGTCCAATAGGCCCAAAGACACCAAAACGTCGGCAAGTGTTTTAGCAGATTCACCGTTTGCAACTATCGCCGTATTAGCTTGAGCAGGCATAATATAAGTTAATTAGTTAATCAAGATTAATTATGACCTAAGAAGAAATTATCTTCAAGAGCACTTATCCATTCGCGTCATTCGCGTCACTCCTTACCTGCAAATCCCAGAAGTGCTTGTATAAACTTTTCTCACGAGCCAAAAGGTCAAGGTGGCTACCTATTTCAACGATGCGGCCTTTATCCATTACCACAATTTTATCGGCGCGCATTGCGGTTGAAAGCCTATGGGCAATAATAATAGTAGTTTTGTCTTTGGCAACTTTCCATAAAGCCTCCTGAATGAGTCGCTCGTTCTCAGAATCAAGCTGGCTTGTTGCTTCATCGAAAATGATAATGTCGGGGTCAGAAAGGATCATTCGAGCAATGGCTAAACGCTGTTTTTGCCCGCCCGAAAGCTTTATTCCGCGCTCACCGACATGAGTTTTGTATTTTTTGGGTAAACCCAAAATAAAGTCATGTAAGTTAGCAATTTTTGCTGCTGCTATTATTTCTTTCCTTGCAACACTTCCTTTTCCGTAACCAACATTGTATTCAATCGTGTTATTAAAAAGAACTGGCTCCTGTGGCACTATTCCCATAAAACTTCTTAAGTGGCTCTTTGTGAATTTACGAATGTCAATTCCGTCAATAGTTATCACCCCTTCATCAATGTCATAAAACCGCATAAGAAGTCTCATGAGGGTTGTCTTGCCTGATCCCGAACGCCCTACGAGCGCGATTGATTGTCCCTGACGAACGGGAAGGTTAACACTTTTAACAGCTTCTTTTTTCCCTTCAGAATAGGTAAATGAGACGTTTTTAAAATTAATCTCTCCACTGACTTTCTCGAGGAGCAAAGGATCCTCTGGATCTTTTATTTGGATTTCGTTTTCCAAGATACCAAAATATTTCTCGATATCGGTATAATTTTTACCTATCTCCCTTAGACCCCACACAAGTTCAAACAACTTCGGATAAAACATATTTACAAACGCCAGCATAAGCACAAAATCGCCAACACTTAAGGTCGCAGATCTAATTCTATTGATCCCTGTTAAAAGAACAAAAAATATACTTACGTTAATTAAAGTACCCATAGAAAGATCAATCATTCTAAATGTGTTTAAATGTTTCCATAGCGCTTTCCACCAAGGTATAAACGCTTCTTTTAAACGGTTATGTTCCCATGATTCTTTAGCAAAAAGTTTAACTGTTTCAAAATTGATCATATTATCTGTAATTATCCCGGAAACAAAATCTTCAGCCTCATTCGATACTCTTCGTGTTCGAATGTTTATACCCACCAATACTCTGGATAAAACAACAGCCAGGAAAAAAGATGTAATTAGAATTAAAATGACAAGAGGATCAATTTGGCCTAAAAAATAGACCATAACCGTAAAACTGACAACCAGTTCCAGAAACCTAATATGAATTGCGTGATGTAAACTCCAAAAACTTCCGTCACCTCGTTTAATAATACTAATAAGGCTTCCCGTACTTTTGCTACTGTGGAAAGCAAAATCCAGATCTTGGATATATTGAAATATTTTTAACCTAGCGCTTCTGGCCGCATTAAAAAGCACCCGATCCCCCATATAATATGCCGCCGCCTCGATTATGAAAGCCAAGAATTTCACGAATATGAAAATTATTAAAGTTTTGTAAAGTAGAGCAAAATTCCCAGATTCCAATCTATCAACAAATAATTTATAAAAATACGGGACCAATGAATACAGAAATGAGTAAGTAATTACTGAAATCAAAAAAATTCCATACAAAAACTTTCTTTCTAAAAGAAAATCATAAAAAACCTTCAGTACTTTAATTAAATTTTTCATTTTAACGGATAAAAAATTCCCCCTCTCGGGGTTTTCTCGAAACTGACACAAGTTGGAACTTTTTGATTATATTACATAAATCCTCAAAATTTCTATATTCGAAAAATGAGTAACGGGTGTCAATGGGAATCCACCCGACGGGTGGATTAGGTTCGCACCCGTTACTGTTAACGATAGCCCGACCACGACTTGACATCCAGACACTCTTTTCTACATAATGACTGCTGGTCATGCATGCATATCTGGTCATCGGACACGAATCTCAAGAACTAGAAAGGGAAGTCTCAAACTTGGCTAAGAGTCTCGGAGAAAGTTCTTTTGAGTTTTCGATAACCAAAATTAATGAAGTCAGGGAACTTACTAAATTCTTAAAACTATCATTTGATAAACCCACAGTTATCTTGATTAGGAATATTGAGACTGCCACAGAAGAGGCATTAAATGCATTCTTAAAAACTTTGGAAGAACCCCAGGAAAATGTCAAGTTCATATTAACCGCAACTTCTGAACATAAACTTCTTCCGACTGTTGTATCAAGATGCCAGATAATAAGAAAGGGAGGTCAGAAGTTGGAAGTCGGAAGTTGGAATATTAAAAGCTTTCTGACTACGTCGCAAGGAGAAAAATTGGCATTTATAGATAGTATTAGAAAAAGAGAAGATGCAATTGATTTCTTGCAAAATTTAACCGTCCTTTTACACAAAGAACTACTCGAAGAAAAATCGGATTATGGCTCCAAAGCCGACCTTTTAGCGTCCAGTCAAAAAGCCTTGAAGCGCATAAATTTAAATGGAAACGTAGGCTTACAATTAACAAATTTTATTGTCAACTTTCCTCAAAAATGAATTTACTCGGGCTCAAAATTAAGGTATAATTAAAGGGTATTTTACTCACATGCCTAACATCAATCAGTACACAGCCAAAGAAATCCAAGTTTTGGAAGGACTTGAGCCCGTAAGGAAACGCCCGGGAATGTTTGTCGGTTCAACTGACGGAAGGGGGCTTCATGAATGTCTCCGTGAAATCGTCGATAACTCGGTTGACGAAAGCTTTGCGCAAGTTGCAAAAAATATTTGGGTAATTTTGGCAAAAGACGGATCGGCAACAGTAAGAGACGACGGGAGGGGTATTCCGGTTGACAAACACGCATCGGGAATTTCGGCGCTCGAACTTACTATGACCAAGCTCCACGCGGGTGGCAAATTCGGCGGGGGAGCCTACAAAGTCTCCGGGGGGCTTCATGGAGTAGGAGCATCCATGGTTAATGCGCTGTCTTCCTACTTCAGAGTCATAGTTCTAAGAAACAACAAAGCTTATTTCCAGGAGTATAAGGAAGGCAAGCCGCTCAAAGAAGTTTCTAATGCGCTACAAGCTCAACTTGATAAATGGTTACCGCAAAAGTGGGGAATTAAATTGGGAGAAAACCAAACAGGGACAATAACCACATTTATACCTGATGAAAAAATTTTCAAAACCGGCATTCTCTTTGACGCGGAAAAAGTAAAAAGCATTCTCAAAGATCGTGCCTATCTCGTACCAGGCCTGTCGTTTAATTTCCACGACGAGACAACCGACGAAGAAAGCCATTACTATTTCGAGGGCGGAATAAAATCTCTGGTTGCCCACTCAAATCGGGATAAGGACAGTATTTCGGACGTAATATATTTTAAGAAAGAAGAGACTGATATAACGGCTGAGGTGGCAATCCAATACACAAACACATACTCCGAAAGCGTCAAAGGCTTCGTAAACGGAATAAACACGGTAGACGGGGGAACGCATTTAACGGGTTTTAGAATTGCCTTAACAAGATCTGTCTCGGACTATGCCAAAAAAGTGGGGGCGTCCGACAAGCTGACGGGCGGAAACGGGCTTTCCGGAGACGATATGAAGGAAGGTTTAACCGCAGTTGTCTATATCAAAATGCCTTCAGAAGCTTTGCAGTTTGAAAGTCAGACAAAAGCAAAACTGAATAACCCTGAAGTTCAAGGATTTGTACAATCAACGGTCAAGGGTGGATTGGATACATATTTTGAGGAGCATCCAAATGACGCAAAGAGGATAGTTGAAAAAATATTTCTAGCAGCGAAAGCAAGGCTAGCCGCACGCGCCGCCAAAGAAGCGGTCTTAAGAAAAGGCGCACTTGAAGGCTCGTCGCTCCCTGGAACATTAGCCGACTGCCAGTCGCGCGACCCGGCAGTCTCCGAACTCTACATTGTAGAGGGTGAATCAGCGGGAGGTTCTGCAAAGCAGGGGAGAGATCGTCATTTTCAGGCAATCTTACCCTTAGGAGGAAAAATCCTCAATACAGAAAGGGCTCATCTTGATAAAATTATAGAATTCGAAGAATTGAAAAATCTAATCATAGCGCTCGGTGCGGGCGTGGGGGACTTAATAAACTACGACAAAATTCGGTATCAAAGAATTATCATTATGACCGACGCAGACGTTGACGGCGAACATATTAAAACGCTTCTTTTGACATTTTTCTACCGACACATGCCCGAGGTCATAAGCAAAGGATATTTGTATATCGCCCTTCCGCCTTTGTATAAAATTCAGATTGCTAAAGAGTCATACTATGCGTACGAAGAAGACGAAAAAACTAGGATAGTTAAGGAAAGGGGAAACGGAAAAGTCACTCTTCAAAGATATAAAGGGCTCGGAGAAATGAACCCGGAACAGCTTTGGGAGACAACAATGGATCCTAAAGTAAGAATCCTGAAACAAGTTACAGTGGAAGATGCCGAAGATGCAGACAGAATATTTACCATTCTGATGGGTGAAGAGGTAGCACCCCGCAAGAAATTCATCCAAACGCATGCGAAGTTGGCTACATTGGATGTATAATCCGAACCCTCTTGCAAACCGCCAATACATAAAATAAAATACTCTCAGACTCCTAAAGCGGGTCTTTTTATATTCTAATGGATATTCAGATTATTGCGCTTTTTGTTGCCCCAATTACTTCTCTTTTTGCCCTTATTTACGGAATTTTTTTGGCTCGTGCTGTTCTTAAGGAAGACGAGGGTTCTGAAAAGTTAAAACAAATTGCCAAGGCAGTGCGAGAAGGCGCAATGTCTTACCTTAATAAACAATTCAGAGTTGTATTTCCTCTGATGATTGCTCTCTCACTTCTTATTTGGATTACATTGGGATTCGGAATTGCAGTAACTTTTCTTCTCGGCGCAATCTTTAGCGCGATAATCGGATACTTCGGAATGTGGATAGCAGTTCGGGCTAATGTGCGAACGGCAAATGGCGCACAAAAGGGTTTGAGTTTAGCCCTTAAAATAGCTTTTGGCGCAGGAACGGTAAACGGAATGCTGGTAGTAGGATTGGGGCTTCTTGGCGTGTCACTTATCTATATGTGGGCATATTTTTCATACATCGGCCAGGGGACTGAGGAAGTGGCGCGGCGAGCAACCGAGGTATTGGTCGGATACGGATTCGGTGCTGCACTTTTGGCTCTTTTTATGAGGGTAGGGGGCGGAATCTTTACGAAAGCAGCTGACGTCGGAGCGGATTTAGTCGGAAAAGTCGAAAAAGGAATTCCCGAAGATGACCCCAGAAACCCGGCCACAATTGCCGATAATGTCGGAGATAACGTAGGGGACTGTGCCGGAATGGCTGCTGACGTCTTTGAGAGTTACGCCTTAACTATCGTAGCCGCGATGATTTTGGGGGGACAACTTTTTGGGCTTCCTGGCGTTGTTTTTCCACTTTTGGCAAGGAGCGGCGCAATTTTAACTTCAATCCTGGGAACTTTCTTTGTCAAGGCCAGAAGTGAATCCGAAAACCCAATAAAACCGCTTGTCCGCGGATTTATAATTGCAGCCATATCTGCAGTCGCAATCTTTATGTTTTTGGCCATATACCTTCTGAAAGAGCCACGCGCAGGCTACGCGGCAATAAGCGGAATCTTTTCAATGCTTGCACTTTTATATGTGACCAAGTATTACACCGGTCCGGGGGAAAAACCGGTTGTAGCCATTGCCAAAGCGTCTCAAACCGGAGCCGGAACTAATTTGATAAGCGGCCTTGCCATCGGAATGGAGTCTACCTTTGTTTCGGTTCTTATTATCGTTGCAACAATTTTTGCAGGCTATCTTTTCTTAGGTTTTTATGGAATCAGCTTAGCCGGCATGGGAATGTTGGCAACAACGGGAATTATTATGGCACTCGATACTTTCGGACCGATTTCCGATAACGCCCAAGGGTTTGTGGAAATGGCGGGTATAAAAGGCAAAGCAGAAGAGGTTACTTCCGGATTGGATGCCGTCGGAAATACTACCAAAGCCCTGACTAAAGGCTTTGCCGTGGGTTCGGCAGCAGTTGCGGCATCAAGCCTTTTCGCAACTTATTTTGAAGCAACCGGCTTAACCTCAATTGACATTGCACTTCCAAAAGTATTTATCGGACTTCTTTTGGGGGGAGCGCTGCCATTTTTATTTTCTTCAAGACTTGTTGGTTCTGTAGGCCGGGCAGCATTCCAAGTTGTCGAAGAAGTAAGAAATCAATTCAAGGAAATTGAAGGAATCATGGAGGGAAAAGCCCTTCCGAATTATTCAAGAGCTGTCGCTATAGTTACGGCCGCGGCGCAAAAGGAGCTTGTAATTCCTGCGGCAATTGTCATTTCCATGCCAATTCTGGTCGGCGTAATGGGTGCCCAAACTTTGGGGGGCTTTTTAGGCGGTGTGGTTGCCTCAAGCCTTATGCTTGCTTTTTTTATGTGTAATACGGGAGGGGCTTGGGACAATGCCAAAAAATACATCGAGGACGGAAACCTGGGAGGCAAAGGTAGTGATACTCATAAAGCTGCAGTTGTCGGCGATACCGTAGGGGATCCATTGAAAGATACTTCAGGCCCCGCTCTTAACCCGATGATGAAAATTGTTCAAATCGTTGCGCTTCTTATAGCTCCTTTGATAGTATCTTATATAGGATTGTAAAAGATGAAACTTAAAATAGGTTCATATGCGCCTGATTTTGAACTTCAGGACCAAAACGGAAAAGTCCATAGACTCTCCGGGTATGAAAGAAGATGGATTCTTATCTATTTTTACCCCAAAGACTTTACTCCCGGCTGCACCACGGAAGCCTGTTCATTCAGAGACAGTTTTAAAGATCTTCAAGAGATTGGAGTAGAAATTATAGGCATAAGCACTGATCCGATTGCGAGTCATCTAAAATTCGCCCAGAAACACAGGCTCCCCTTTATCATACTTTCGGATAGCGAAAAGAAAACTGTGAAACTCTACGATGTCTGGAAACCAAAGAAATTTATGGGGAAAGAGTATTTTGGGACTATTCGTACTTCATTTCTCATAGACCCAAAAGGAAAAATCGCCAAAATTTACGAAAAAGTCAATCCAAACATCCACTCAAAAGAAGTCTTAGAAGATTTAAAAAATTTCAAAAATTAAGAATGAAGTGCTAAAATAAGCTGATTTAATTATTCTATGCGGGCAAACAGAACAAGACGTTTCTTTACTGCCCATATCCGTAAACTTCCTCAACTTACTTCCAAAGAAAAGGACGTTTTAATTCGGCGATTAAAAATGTTTACTCTCGAAAAGATAGGCCTAATTTTCGGCGTTACCGAGGCAAGAATTCGCCAAATCGAAAAGAAAGCTCTGGATAAAGTAAGAAGAAAATCATACCAACAGAAGTTGTTTAATAAAAAAAGCACACGTTGAAAACCTTCCCAAAAAAGGGCTTTTCTTTGTGATGAAAAAGTAGCTACTTTACCCTATATTACGGGGTTATTTACGTATTGCCTATTCACAACCAGCAGGGTAAAATAAAGATATGATTTAAGCGGATAATAAACGGGTGTAAAACATATTCATTCATCCGTTCGAATCCGCTTTTAATCTGTTTAAATCATTTCAATGGATATTGGTAAAGTACAACCAGCTTCAATTGTCGAAGAAATGGAGAAGTCCTATCTGGACTATGCGATGAGCGTTATCGTCGCCCGTGCCCTCCCAGACGTTCGGGACGGTTTAAAACCGGTTCACAGAAGAATTCTTTACGCAATGCACCAGATGGGGTTGACCCATTCATCAAACTTCACAAAATCCGCAAAAGTTGTAGGAGAAGTACTCGGAAAATATCATCCCCACGGCGATATGGCGGTATACGACGCACTCGTTCGAATGGCGCAAACTTTTTCTCTCAGGTACCCACTAATCCGAGGTCAGGGAAATTTCGGGAGCGTTGACGGCGATCCGCCGGCAGCCATGCGCTATACGGAAGTTAAACTTGCCACAATTTCGGAATTTATGCTAACCGACATTGAAAAAGGAACCGTTGACTTTTTGGACAACTTTGACGCAACCCTAAAAGAGCCCGTGTTTCTGCCCGCACTTCTTCCCAACCTTCTTCTCATGGGATCTGAAGGAATTGCGGTCGGAATGGCAACAAAAATTCCTCCCCACAACCTCTCCGAAGTAGTGGACGCGGTTATTGCGACAATCAAAAAAGGCAAAGTAGTATTTGAGCTAAAAACACAACAGGAGCAAACCGACTTTGTCATCAAACAGATCACTTTGGTGGCAGCCGGCCAGTCAGCAGACAGTGGCCTGAAGAACAAGCAAAAGAAAGAAGTAAATGGCGAAATAAAGGCTTCTGACGTTGGTTTTGAAAGCGAGATCACAATCGACGAATTAAGCGAAATTGTTCCCGGACCCGATTTCCCAACAGGAGGAGCAATTTACGACGCAAACTCCCTCAAAGACGTTTATTCAACGGGTCGGGGTAGAATTGTAGTCAGAGGCGTTGCGGAGATAGTGGACTCACCCGAGCGAGTGCGGGGAACAAAAGTCAGGCAACAAATCGTCATCTCCGAAATTCCTTATCAAGTCAATAAAGCAACTCTTGTCAAAAAGATTGCAGAACTCGTGAAAGATAGAAAAATAGTCGGAATCGCGGACTTAAGAGACGAATCGGATAAAGAAGGGATGAGAGTCGTAGTTGACCTTAAGCGTGACGCTCGTCCCAAGTCAATTCTTAACAATTTGTATAAGCACACTCAACTTCAAAGTTCATTTCCTGCAAATTTCGTAGCACTTGTTGACGGAACTCCGTACACCCTCAACCTTAAACAGATCGTTGTTGAGTATGTAAAACACAGACAAAAAGTAGTTACCAGGCGAACAATTTTTGAACTTACAGCCGCAAAGCGCCGTGCCCACATTTTGGAAGGATTAAAAATTGCCCTTGATAATCTGGACGAGGTCATTTCAACTATTCGTAAAAGTCGAACCCAAGAAGACGCGAAAAATAACTTGATGAGAAAGTTTAAGTTAACCGACATACAATCAACTGCGATTCTTGACATGCAATTAAGGCGCCTGGCGGCTCTAGAGCGGGAAAAAATAGAAAAAGAATACGAAGAAATCAAAAAATTAATTGACCATCTTACCGCAATTTTGAAAGATCCCAAGAAAGTTTTGGAAATTATTGTAAAAGAGTTAACCGAAATCAAGGAAAAGTTTGGAGACAGCAGGCTTACAAAAATTTATAAGCAAAAAATTGGGGAGTTTAGCGAAGAAGACCTTATTGCTAAAGAAGAAACTCTTATTACACTGACAAAAACAGGCTACGTTAAAAGAGTTGCTCGTGGAACTTATCGCTCACAGAGAAGGGGCGGCAAAGGAGTCACTGGTATGACCACGAAAGAAGAGGATGAAATAGAGCAGATTGTAGCTGCGACCACGCATGATACTCTTTTATTCTTTACTAATACAGGCAAAGTTTACGGAACCAAGGTTTGGGAAATTCCGGAAACTTCGCGCCAGGCCAAAGGACAGGCAATTGTGAATATTCTGGATTTGGGGCAGGAAGAAAAAATAATGTCAATACTACCCTTGGGTACAAAAAGCGCGCACCTTCTCATGGCAACGTCTCTTGGCATAGTCAAAAAGACCAGAACTTCGGAATTTATAAATCTTCGCACCTCCGGCCTGATCGCAATAAAACTTGATCCGAAAGACTCCCTGGTAAAAGTAGCACAAACTACCGGGGTAGACCATGTTCTTCTGATCACTAAAAACGGCAAGGGTATTCGCTTCCCGGAGGCAAACACTCGCGCAATGGGTAGGGCAACATCGGGTATGCGTGGAATAAAACTGGATAGCGGCGACGAAGTTATAGGCATGGAGATTTTTCCGGGAAAAGAAAAAAAACCCAAAGACAAAAGAAGAAAACACTTCAGAGACATCCTTACAATTTCTGAGCATGGTCTTGGAAAAAGAACACCAACCCATCTTTTTCCGATACAAAAAAGGGCGGGAAAGGGGGTTAAAGCGTCAGTCGTTAATGCAAAAACAGGTAAACTAACGGCGGCAACAATGGTAACCGAGGCCACCGATCAGATTATTATTACCAGTAAAACCGGGCAAGTCATCAAGCTTCCCAACAAAAACATTCCCCAGCTGGGACGGGCAACACAAGGAGTAATTCTCATGCGCTTTGCCAGAAAAGGAGACGGAGTTGCAGCAGTCGCACCTCTTAACAATAATGGGGAAGAAGAGGAAGAAGAAACACAAATAAAAACTTTGTCTAAGAAGTGAGGAACTTCTGAAAATCTTCAGGGTAGGGGTAATGGTGGTCGGAACGGGGTTTGGAAATTACTTTCAGCTTGGGTTCGACAGAGTGATAGAACTTTTCCGCTTCGGGAAAAGGAACAAATTTATCGTTCTCATTTTGAATACAAAGTATATTCTCTATAGGTATTTTGGAAAGAACGGTTTTTACCAGCCCTTTTCTGTCTTCACCCGCAACGCTCGCAATTCCACACAAAATAACTTTATTAACCTGCGAAGAAATCTTGGGAATTAAATTAAGCGCAACAAATACTCCGACGGACTTTGCAATAATATTCACTTTATCATTACCAATCTCGCCTAGTGTTTTTTCGATTTCTTCTCTTAGACTTAAACTTAAACTTTTATCATCCCAGTGTCTCCAATAATGTACTGTAGTCGGTAGTCCGTTAGCTGTTAGCTTTTCTGCAACCTCTTCCGCCCACTCTTTATTATGCTCCGAATATCCAGGCAAAATTATCGTTTTCATATTCCATGAAACCCCGTAAAATACTTCGCATTAACGGGGTAGGTGCTTCTTAACTACTTCCCACGGCCATGAAAAGCCTCATGAACATCTTTCAAGTGTTTGTGGGT
>CAYSZS010000010.1:33457-35886 GCA_964435575.1 uncultured Gammaproteobacteria bacterium
GGTTTGCCTTTGTGGTGGATAAATAAGGGTTTATATTTATCAGGTCTTGCTTTCAGATAGTTTTCAAGCCAGTTCACTGCGCGGGAAGATAAAAACACGACTCTTGCTTTGCCTCCTTTTCCGACAATTCCGAACTCCCGTCTTTCCAAGTCAACCTTATCCCTATCAAGTTTTGTTAATTCCGATACCCGAAGTCCTGTTGAAAATAAAACCTCCAGGATTGCTTTATCGCGCTTGCCTTGGATTGTCGAAAGAGATGGTGCATTAAGAAGCCTATCTACCTGATCTCCTGACAAAAATTTTACGGTACGCTCCGGAATTTTAGGCAAGTCGATTTTGTCAGGAGACATTACCTTGAAATCGTTCTTTATAAGCCAGCGTAAAAACGAGCGGAGTGCAATTACATGATAACCCTGAGTTTTTCTTGATAAAGTTCCGTCCTTGCCGTCTGTAAGTCTTGAAAGATAGACTCTATATTGTCTCACAACCTCGGGATTAATATCATTCAAGTTAAGCCTAATTCCTTCCTTTGTTAACCAACCCATAAACCTTTTTAAATAATGTTTGTAATTTCTTATGGTTAGGGGAGAGGAGCCTTTCTCAACTTCAAGATATTCCAAAAATTCATCAATTTTTCTTCCAATCTCGCTCTGTGAAGTTTGGGCATCGGCAGGCATTTCAAAATAATCCTAGCAGATATGAGGTAGTATGTCAACATTGTGCGACACTACTTTTCCGATTAATAAATAAGTCATAAGCTTGTTGCATGTTTGGAAGATTACCATTAGATCCTGAAATTCTAATGTAATTAAGTCTAGAAACAGGCAGATAATCCATCTCGCAAAGGTCAGACAAAAGAACCAGCGTAGCCTTCGGATTATATGTGAGAATTGTCTTAGCATGCGAGGGGACGTCCTCAAAGAAAACTCCTTCTCCGTGCCTATCCCGCGTTAAAAAACCGTACATAAATGCTTTGTAAATTTCTCTTTTGATGTCATGTGGAGACTGCATGTATATGTGTTCACTGGGCATCCATGGTTCCCATCGCTTAAACCAAGCAATGGTTGCATCATAAACATTTTTATATAACCTATTTTCGGAATCTTCAACGAGATCAGTTCTTGACGAAATTACAGGAAAAGAATAACCATGATCGTAAAACCAAAATGACATTTCAGTAGCACCCGGAACAGGGTCTGCCTTATATAGTAAGTCCGGGTCATACCAAAGTTTTTTTTCAAGAACTTGTGCGTCTTCATCCGACAAACCTTGAATTTTGGCCAATTTTTCTATACTACGCCACTCTCTAATATCTGAAGCTATATAGTTGGTTCCGAACATTCCGTTAAATACCTTAATAACTAAAGTCCTTGTATCCGACCTTACACCGTCGTTGTCGCTGAATGCTTTTACTTTTTGAAAATATTTTTCAGGTGTCGTCTGAAAATATTCAGGTGTATAAATAAATCTTTCAAGGCCGTAAGACATGTTTTTGTGAGTTTATCCAAATTATTAACCTTAAGCAAGTATCTATTTGAATTAACGACCTCACCATTTCAATTCTAACGAGTTTTTTAAGAAAAGACGTATAACTAATCATCTCTTTAGGTCTTATTTTGTCCGATAATAAGGTATTTATTGCATAATTGACGCAACGAAAAACCCGCATTATCGGAATTCATAAAATACGGGGGGGGAGGGGTAATTTCCTGTAAATTATTATATTATTTTATTCGCTAATATTTCGGTTTGATAAATTGTGTGACATATATTTCAGAGAATATAAATTAGATTAAAAGTATGAACAACAAGTAATAAATTATAAGAGAAAGAGAGAAATTGAGCGCAAAACGCTCCACTCCGATCATCGTCTTAATTACGTCGTAAAAGTATCATTGTGCGTCAATATAATAATACGATACTCTGTACAGTACTTATCCCTTAATGCCCGCCTTCCAGAGGACTAATATTTATATCCCTGCCTTTTTCTAGCGCATTCTAAGAAACCTATTCTCCCTGAAAGGATTGTTTATCCCATTGTTTTGGACTCCTCCTAGAACTTCTTAACTTATCCACAAGGCTTAATATAAACCTATGCAAAATACCCCGCACCAAATGAGCATCTGATTTTTAATATTCGAGTATTACGGGAAGTACAAGACTTACTTTTTGTCAAGTAAAACAAATATAAAAAAACAGACAAAAATCAGGAGAATATTATGCTTCATTTGGTGCGGGGTTGAAGCTAACAACTATATCATTCTACGTCAATTGTTGGTGCTTATTCTTCGTTTTAAGACCTTCGGGTATTTTTCATTCGGCCTCCGATGTACCGTTCTGTGAAAAAATCCTATAATATTCGTGAAAAGCGACCTGCCAGTAAATAGCCTATAATAATTCTGGCTCAAAACACTTCTCTATCTCCCCTG
>CAYSZS010000010.1:35986-37451 GCA_964435575.1 uncultured Gammaproteobacteria bacterium
GCAACAGTAAGGAAAAGTGATCCGACAACAACGGATGTGGGCCAGAAAAAAATGGCTATTGCGATCTCCCCCATTATTACGCTAGCGATTAATGAAAATCTCCCAACCTTTCTGGAAAAATTTTTCTCGAGTTCTACTTCCCAAAACCCGTGGAAAAAAAGCGGAAAAGAAGCCAATATGGAAGTTACCGCGTAGAGATATATTGGCCATTTCAATGATAATATTGTGTCAAAAATAAGGAAGAATGATAATAATGTGAGTACAAAACCAACTCCCTTAGCAGCACGCAAAAGCGCAATGGTCCTGATTGCAGAAACCGTATAAATATTTGCCGTCAAACACAAAGCATAAATTCCAAATCCGTAAAAAATTACTATGGGAATCCTGGTAAGTGGGCTTGTAGGGAGTAGAAACCAAAAGAAACCGACTCCAAGTGTAAAAATTAAAGGCAAGGTCAATGTAATAAGGGTCATATTAAATCCCAAACCCTCTTTTAATGACCAAAAAAATAGTAGCAGCGTTAACAATCCAAGTAAACCAATGCTTATGATTCTATATTGTTCTGGTAAAAATTGTATGCCAACAAAACCAAGAGAAAGAGTTATTGAGGTAGCTATAAAACGTTTGCGTTTGGACATGCGAAATCAGTTACCAATTTTCTCAAGTACAACCTGTGGTATCTCCACATTGGTAAACAACTTTTGGACGTCGTCGTGGGCTTCCAAATTCTCAAGAAAAGATAAAATCTTTTTGGCTAAGTCCACTTCTTCAATAACCTGAAAATTTTTAGGCTTACTTATAAGCTCGATTGAATTTACCTTAAATCCCAAAGACGTCAACTTATCCCTAATTTCTCTGACACTACCGGCTTCGGTGTAAACCTCAATCGCGTCATCGGTCTCGCTTATATCCTCCACTCCCAAATCAACTAAGGGTAGCATTACTTCCTCAAAGTTATCTTTCTTTTCTGTCAGGATGAGGCCCCTGGGGTCAAAATTAAAGGAAACTGATCCGGGTCCGGCTAAGCTGCCTCCTCCCCTATCGAAAATGTTTTTAATTTCCTGTCCGGTTCTATTTCTATTGTCTGTTACCACCTCAACTATTACTGCAATGCCACCCGGGCCATAACCTTCGTAAATAACCTCTTCTAAATCCCCCGACTTAGCTTGAGCCGCTTTTATTGCCCTTTCAATATTTTCTTTGGGCATATTGGAAGACCTTGCGGCTTCAATCGCCATCCGAAGTTTATAGTTGGCATCAGGATCGGTCCCTCCCCCACTTTTTACTGCAATTTGAATGCCGCGAGCAAGGCGCGAAAATACCCTGCCCTTGGCCGCATCTTTTGCCTCTTTTTGTCTTTTTATCGTCGCATAGTGAGAATGCCCGCTCATACGCTAGATTATACTACGATTACGGGACAACTTCGCGCCAGGTGATGTTTTTGCCTGAAAGGTAAGGCGGCCAG